>CAZDYN010000107.1:1339-6982 GCA_964509635.1 uncultured Nitrosomonas sp.
TGCCAGCTCACCACAAACCCGCCATCGGTCAGCGCTGTAATGGATGGATTTTCTTGACCTTTCGTAGTATGGGTATTCACCAGAAATTCTTCAGCAGGCGGCTTGATCTCGATATCTCCATCGGAAAAACGGGCAATCTCGATACTGGAAAGCGTATCCGTGCCTTCATCGCCATCAGCCGTATTGATATCACGCACGGTGATCAAACCCGATGCGTTGAGTGAAAACTCATAACCGGCTTGAGTGCCGGAGAAAATGGCAATATCCCTGCCGTAGTTTCCATTCAGCGTGTCGTTACCTAGGCCGCCCGTGAAGGTGTCATTAACGTTCATGCCATTGAGTACATCATTACCGTTAGTACCGGGATAACCAGTGAGAACACCATTGTAGGGTAATTGCATTACATTCGATTTAATCGCACCGATCCGCGCTGCGAGTACCCAATCCCCGCCCAGTTCTGACGCACCCGTCAGATTGGTGGATGCCGCGATGTTAGCCTGGGTCAATACCGCCAATTGCTCGACAAATGCCCGCCCCTGTTTTCCTTGCGCCACTTCACAACCATAAAGCAGGATATCGCCGTTATCACTCAAGTGTGTGCCGATTTCATCGAGTTGTCCGGCATAATCTGCCAGATTGGTGCTGTTTATTTCGATAGCGCCTAACATCAACGCCCCCGGCTTGCCGTGCGAGATGATGTCAATGGTGCTGAGCTCTGACTTGCATTGCAATGCAGCGAGTATTTGCACGATTCCATCTTGCGATTTGTCCAGCACAAAGACTTCCGAGTCAGCAGGCAGTTGTAGGATCAAACTTTGATATTCGGTTACGTTTGAATCGACGAATATAATGCGAGTAGTCATTTTGGGTACTCCTTATATGGCTAAGAATAAAAACGATTTGTCTTTATTGGTTGATAGGAAGGAGAATTCAGATTTAAAGCGCGCCCGTTTTTTTGCAGCGGTGAAAAACATCGCGTTTTTAATCTCATGAAAATATATCAAAGTATCAGTAAATACGATAGCAGTCATTTATCCCAAATAATTGATGTTATTGTTAATTTTTGGGATATTTGTCCCGGTCTCGGAGTATGCTATGGGATAGCAGTAAGTGGTTTTATAAACCGGAATGTATTAATCTGAGTAATCATTGCTAAAAATCAATCGCTGCAGCAAGGCGAAGATCAGTTCAGTAGGGGAGACCCGTATGCCGAAGCACAATGCTGATATTGCCGCAACCTTCGAGGAAATTGCGGATTTGCTGGAGATTCAGGGTGCCAACCCATTTCGTATCCGCGCGTATCGTAACGCCGCACGGATTCTGAGCGAACTTCCCCAGGAGGTATCCCGGTTGCTGGAAAAAGGCGAGGATCTGACGCGGTTGCCGGGTATCGGGGATGATCTTGCCGGAAAAATCAAGGAAATAGCCGGCAGCGGCCATTGCAGCCTGCTCGACCGGTTGCATACCGAATTGCCGCCCGCCATTACCGAGCTTCTGAAAATACCGGGACTGGGTCCGAAACGGGTCAAGGCGCTGTATCACGATCTCGCCGTGCAAACGATGGAACAATTATACCGGGCCGCCCGCGATGGCCGGATCCGGGTTCTGCCGGGCTTTGGCGAGAAAACCGAAAACAACATTCTGCAAGCGATCGAAGCGCATGCCAACCAGACGCAACGCTTCAAACTGGCTGTGGCAGCGCAATATGCGGAAGCCCTGGAAAAGTTTCTTGCGGCTATTCCGGGAATTGTGCGAGTGACTGTCGCGGGCAGTTACCGGCGCATGCGCGAGACGGTTGGGGACCTTGATATCCTTGCCACAGCCCCAGCAGCCGCGGCAAGCCGGGTGGTGCACTGTTTTACCGGTTACGATGAAGTGGCCGAGATCCTGTCGGCGGGCTCCACGCGCGCCAGTGTGATTCTCAAGTGCGGCCTGCAAGTGGATTTGCGCGTTGTCAAGGAGGAATCCTATGGCGCGGCGCTGCATTATTTTACCGGCTCGAAGGCGCATAACATCGCGATCCGGCGCATGGCGCAGCAGAATGGATTAAAGATTAATGAATATGGCGTGTTCCGCGACAAAACCCGCATTGCGGGTGAAACGGAAGCATCGGTGTATGCCGCGGTAGGTCTGCCCTACATTCCTCCCGAGTTGCGTGAAAATCGCGGCGAAATTGCCATGGCCAGAGCAGGACGGCTGCCGCAATTAATCGAACTCAAAGACCTGCGCGGTGATTTGCATGCGCATACCCGGGCGACGGATGGCCATAACAGCTTGCGCGAAATGGCGCTGGCGGGATTATCCCAAGGGTTTGAATATCTGGCGATTACCGAACATTCGCGCCGCATGGCTTTCGTGCATGGTCTTGATCCGTCGCGGCTGATGCAGCAGTGCGATGAAATTGATCAATTGAACAGCGAGCTGAAGGGGATAACCTTGCTGAAGAGTATCGAAGTGGATATTCTGGAAGACGGCAGTCTGGATCTGCCGGATAGCATGCTGGCCCGGCTGGATATGGTGGTGGGTGCGGTGCATGGCAGCTTTAATCTGTCGCGCGCCAGGCAAACGGAACGCATCCTGCGCGCCATGCAACATCCGTATTTTACGCTGCTGGCGCATCCGACGGGCCGCTTGATTCAGCGCCGCGCGCCGTATGATGCCGACATGCTGCGCATTATCCGTGCAGCCAGGAATCGCGGCTGTTTCCTGGAACTGAATGCGCATCCGGAGCGGCTGGATTTGCTCGATACGCACTGTCAGATGGCCAAGGAAGAGGGAGTGCTGATCAGCATTAATTCCGATGCGCATAGCGTTTA
This sequence comes from uncultured Nitrosomonas sp., assembly GCA_964509635.1. Classification (GTDB taxonomy): domain Bacteria; phylum Pseudomonadota; class Gammaproteobacteria; order Burkholderiales; family Nitrosomonadaceae; genus Nitrosomonas. Next base: position 4,156 of record CAZDYN010000107.1, read on the forward strand.
TGATTTTGCCAATCTGCGCTTTGGCATCGGACAAGCGCGGCGCGGCTGGCTGGAGCAGCGCGATGTATTGAATACCCGGCCGCTGAAGGAGTTGCGCCTGTTGATCAATCGCACCATGTCTTAAATTTATTAAGGAGCTCACCATGATTTTCGCCGACCGTATGGCGGCAGCCAATAAGCTGGCTGAAGCGCTTTCCGGGTATCACGATAAGAACCCGCTGGTGCTGGCCATTCCCCGGGGCGCGGTGCCGATGGCCAAAGAGATTGCGCGGCAATTAAACGGCGAGATGGATGTGGTGCTGGTGCGTAAACTGCGCGCGCCCGGCAATCCCGAGTATGCGATCGGTTCGATCGACGAGAGCGGCTGGGTATATTTGACGGAGTACGCCGGGCAGACAGGCGCGGATCAGGAATACATCAATCAGGAAGTGTCCGCCCAGCTCGAAACCATCCGGCAGCGGCGCGCACAGTATACGCCCAAGCGTCCGCCGGTCGACCCTGCCGGGCGTATTGTGATCGTCATTGACGACGGACTGGCCACCGGTTCCACGATGATTGCCGCATTGCATGCGCTACGCAACAAAAAACCGGCCGAATTGATTTGTGCCGTACCGGTTGCGCCACCGGAGACCCTGAAAAAAATACGAGGAAAAGCGGACCGTATTGTATGCTTGTCTTCTCCCGGGAATTTTTACGCGGTGGGACAGTTTTATATGGATTTTCCGCAAGTAACTGATGAAGAAGTGATTGCTTGTCTTGCCGGTGACGCCCAACCGGCGATGGATTAATTGTGTATTCTGTTGATCGAAAATTAATAACCAGGAGTTTGTCATGATACGAAACCCGATTGACGTAGCCAGCCGTGTCAGCCCTAATTTATCCGCGCTCATTGAAAATCGTGTGAACCGGCCGGAGCTCGGGCAAGATATCACGCTTGGTGTCGTGCGTGATTTTGTGACCGGTCTGCTGACCGACGCATTTACCGAAACGGAACACTTGCATCATTTTGATATCAACGAATCCATGCTGGATGAGCTGAGTGCGTTGATCGAGGAATTCGGAGAAACTGCGTTAGCCATTGACTTTATACAGGAAAACGCGAGTGAGCCATTATCGCGTGTCATTGATGCCGTGATCAATGAGAAGGATCAAGAGAGTCCGCCGACACTGGGCGCCGTGAGGGATGCGATCACCTCGGGTTTGACAGCGAGCCTGGTGGGCGCCGGCGTATTGGATGAGGATGAAGACGATGTCCTGCTTGCCGAGATTGACGCTTTGATCGACCGTCACGGCCCGGATGCGCTGGCGGAAGCGTTCATACGGTATGAGTAATAAAGCCGTACCACGAGACGGCATAGGCTGACAAAGACAATCCATAAAGCGGATGCCGCGCATTTGAATTTTTAGCCCGAATATTTCATAAATTCGCGTGATGATTACGCAGAATTTTGATTAATACACCCGACTGAGCAAAATCTTTCTTATTAATCAAAAGGCCAGTGAGGGCACGTGCTAATTTATGAAATATTCGGGTTAGAAGTTGCCTCGCAGCAAGAATGAACCTTAGCACCGATTTTTACTCGAATGGCTCATTGGTTACGGTTTCTTACTTTATTTTTACTGACATATGTACCTCGATAAAATTTACGTATTACAAACAGGTGTAAGTCTTAAAGTTTCGACCCTTGCCTTACAGGAATTGATTGCCCATGCCATCAATACGCAAAAAATTCCTGAGCTTAAAAGCATACACGGCATAGCGGATTTATATGCTTATCTGTCGGTTGTGGTCTGTGCGGGCGCGGAGGATTTGATCAAAAGGCGTCAACGCTGGATCAACCATAAAATAAAAGCCGATTTAATCGCCGGACGGCCGGTTCCATTCAATAGCTTCTGCAATCTTTTCTGGCGCAATCTGGATGAAGATGATCCGGATGGCGACGAATGGCAGCAATTGATTGCGAGCGATGAGTTTTATACTCAAATGACCATTCTGCTGAATAAATTACGCATCGCCGAGCGTAGTCTGCAACAATACAAGGACGCCATTCCCGGCTGGTCTTTGGGTTCGGCTTAGGTTTCTCCAAATTAATAATAAAGTTTATTCTTATGAGATTGGAGCGTTATTACTCCGAATGAAAAAATTTTGTGCAGTGTGTTTGTTGTGCTTATGTATCCCTGAGTAACTTATATGCAATCAATGAATTTGAGTGCCAATGAATTTGAGTGCGCATGATAGGTAAGAATTAATCAATCATGAAATAAAATTCATATTTTATAATATTTGGGTTGGTAAAAGCCCAGTATTTTGTGCCATTTTCTGTGAGACAGTAGTATAGCTTCTGAATAGTTTATTGGTTTTCCGATCTTTAATTATTTTTTCTGCGAATTTTTTGAGATCTTCTTTTTCATGATTTGAAATGTTGAAGTTTTGAAAAACTAATTCAAAAAGTTTAAGGATAAGAGAAGAAGATTCATGACGTTTTTCATACTTTTGGCTTTTTAATTCTTTAAGTATACTTACTTCGTCCAATTCACATAGACAATAAGTCAGCAAAATTTTCTCTAAATTATTTTCTGCCAATTTGCGATGATTCTCTATGAGAGATTGCTGTCTTTGATTGAAGAAATCACTGCTCATCATTGCTACTCCCCAATTAGGGATTGCAGCAATCATAAAGTTTATGAATGCATTAACCTGACTTTCAATACCTCCTCGTTTGCCTTCATCAATTTTTTCATATTCAAGGAGTGATTTAAGGCGGCTTATGATTATTTCTCGACCATTGATATCAAATGCATGTACATTAAAGGCAATGGAATTCAT
>CAZDYN010000107.1:6992-7296 GCA_964509635.1 uncultured Nitrosomonas sp.
GAAATACTTTTTTAAAGTGCTGCTGTGTTGTTATAGGATTTAAAATATGCTCTGCGGCACGAAATGCTCTTGCATATAGAGATAGTATTTCATGAAATTTCACTACGGGATTCACATCATTGGGTACAATTTTTACCTCCATAATGGGCTGATCATTAAGAGGAGCAACTTGATCAAGTTCTTCGTCATATTCCTTTTCATTATGTTCATTATCAAATGACGTTTCTAAAACCTCTTGTTTTACCACATCGATAATATCATGTCCGATGCATTTCATAATTTCGCACTCAGCATTCTTCAGATC
>CAZDYN010000108.1:0-7277 GCA_964509635.1 uncultured Nitrosomonas sp.
CGCTTACCGGTTTGTTCATTGCAACTAATTTTCAAAAAACTGCGGCATTCATTTATGATACGGATTATCCATTGTAATTAAAGCGCCCTCATCGCCACAGAATCCTCCATCCCCGACCATGCCTTTTAGCCCGATCATTCTGTGGACCGATGCGCTCATCTATTTATTTGCCGCTATCGTACTTTTTTTTATTGTCCATGTACGCCGTCACGAATACCTGCTGGCACCGTGGAAACGGGTTGGCCACAGCACCAGCGGCATGTCCGCGTTCACTGTTCTGACTTTCTTCCTGGCGGTTGGCTTGCTGGATACGGTGCATTTCCGGCCGGTGCTGGAACATAAAACCAATAGCGGGGAAAAGATTTACAGTGTCGAAGTGTTGAGTTTGCTGGATCTCATGGTGATGCCGCTGCGCACCCAAGTGGAAAAAACCTATTCCGCGCCGCTGTCCACTCACCTTTATGCCAAAGAAACGATTGAACTGCCCGATGGCAATCAGATACGAACCTTTGCACGGCTCGAATATGGCGGCGCGCACCTGCAGGATCCGGAGAAAGAGCGTGCCGCCGATATCACGCAACGTGCCGCCAGGGGTTTGGCATACGGCTTTCTGATCTGGTGCGCGTTGACTGTCTGCCTGGTGGCGCTGCTGTGCCGCCGCAATCGGCGGAATTTTATCCAGAATATGGCTGCGATCTGGCGCCGTACCAGCGAAATACCCTGGCACGCCATCCTGATCACGCTGTTAATCCTGCTGCTGATTATCGGCAGCGTATCCATGCTGGCAACGCACTATCATGTTCTGGGCACCGACAAAGTCGGTCAGGATGTCCTGTATCAATCGCTGAAAAGCATCCGCGTGGCGCTGGTAATCGGCACGCTGACCACGCTGATCATGCTGCCGTTTGCTTTACTGCTGGGCATTATGGCGGGTTATTTCAGAGGCTGGATCGATGATGTCATTCAGTATATCTACACCACGCTGAATTCCATTCCCAGTGTGCTGCTGATCGCCGCCGCCGTGCTGATGATGCAGGTGTATATCGAAACCCATCCGGAATTATTCGACACGGTCGCTTCACGCGCCGATCTGCGTTTGCTGTTTCTCTGCATCATACTGGGCATTACCAGTTGGACCGGTTTATGCCGGCTGCTGCGCGGCGAAACGATGAAACTGCGCGAACTGGAATATATTCAGGCCGCGCACGCTTTTGGCGTCTCGCATTGGCGCATCATCAGCCGCCACATTCTGCCGAATGTGATGCACATCGTTCTGATCGCAACGGTTATGGATTTTAGCGGCCTGGTTCTGGCGGAGGCGGTTTTATCGTATGTCGGCGTCGGCGTGGATCCATCGATGATCAGCTTCGGCACCATGATCAATGCGGCGCGGCTGGAAATGGCGCGTGAACCGATGGTGTGGTGGGCATTGCTGGCGGCATTCGGTTTTATGTTTACCCTGGTATTGAGTGCCAACCTGTTTGCCGATGCAGTACAGAACGCACTCGATCCACGCACCCGGACATTGAAACAAAGGAACAAATTTTTTCAACGCTTTGGAAAAAAGGAAGAAGCCGCGGCAAACAAAGCACCCGAAGCCATAACTTCACCAAAATCTTCCGGTCATCCATGAAAACCTTGCTGGAAATAGAAAATCTTGAAACCGTGCTGCACACCGGCCAGGCACCGGTCCGTGCGGTCGATGGACTGACACTGCACATTGCGCCCGGCGAAACGTTTGCCCTGCTGGGCGAATCCGGCTGCGGCAAATCGATGACCGCGCTGTCCATTATGCGTTTGCTGCCCGATGCCGGTGAGATCGTTGCCGGTCAAATCAAAATCAACGGTACGGATTTGTTGCGCTTGCCCGAATCAGGCATGCGTAAAATCCGTGGCAAGCACATCAGCATGATTTTTCAGGAACCGATGCTGAGCCTCAATCCGGTTCTGACCATCGCCGGGCAAATCGAAGAAGTACTGCAACAGCATCTCAATCTGCCGCACAAAGCCGCGCAGGCGCGCATTCAGGAATTGCTGGAGCAAGTCGGCATACCGGATGCGCCGCGCCGCATGCACGAATACCCGTTTCAGTTTTCCGGCGGCATGAAACAACGCGCCATGATCGCCATGGCGCTCGCCGGTGAACCCGAATTGCTCATTGCCGATGAGCCGACCACCGCGCTCGATGTCACAATACAAGCGCAGGTGCTCGATCTGATGCGGCAAATACAGCAACGCAAACACATGGCGATCCTGCTGATTACGCATGATCTGGGCGTGGTGTCCGAAATGGCGCAACGCGTTGCGGTGATGTATGCCGGTGAGATTGTCGAGCTGGCAACCCGGCATGATTTTTTTCATCGCCCGGCGCACCCTTATTCCCAGCAATTATTTGCGTCCCTGCCCGGAAAACAAAAGCGCGATCAGGCATTAGCCGTCATCCAGGGCAACGTGCCGTCACTGGCGCAACAATTTACCGGCTGCCGTTTCGTCGAGCGCTGCAATCAAGCGCTGGCCCGGTGCCGCGACACCATTCCGCAATGGCATCCGGTTTCCGGCCAGCATCAAGTGCGTTGCCATTTATTCGATACCAATCTCACGCAAATTTCCAGCAGCGCACCGGCCAGCAAGGCAGTCCGGGAAGCCGCGCCCGCCCAGCCCTTGGCAGCAGGGGTTCCACTGCTACAGGTAACCGGCCTGAAAGTGCATTTCCCGATCCGCACAGGCTTGTTCAAACGCGTGACCGGCCACGTCAAAGCCGTCGATGGCATATCGCTGCAAATCGCCGCGGGAAAAACTTTGGCGCTGGTCGGTGAATCCGGCTGCGGCAAAACCACCATTGGCAAAAGCATTTTGCAGTTGATTCAACCCACCGCCGGTAGCGTGCGCTTCAAGGGACAGGAACTGACAGGATTAAAGCGGAACCTATTGCGGCAACTGCGCTCACAGTTTCAGATCGTTTTTCAGGACCCCTACTCTTCATTGAATCCGCGCATGCGCATTATTGAAATTCTGGAAGAAGGCATGAATGCGCTGAAGATCGATAAAATTGACCGCCTTGACAGCAGCGCTGGAACTTCCGCGCACTCCCGCGAACAGGAAATAGATGCGTTATTGCAGCGCGTCGGATTGCCTGCTGAGGTAAAATGGCGTTTTCCCCATGAATTTTCCGGCGGACAGCGGCAGCGCATTGCCATTGCCCGCGCTTTGGCGGTAAACCCGAAACTGCTGATTTGCGATGAGCCGACCAGCGCTTTGGATGTATCGGTTCAGGCGCAGATCCTGAATCTGCTCAAATCGCTGCAAACTAATTTAGGACTTGCATTTTTGTTTATCACCCACAATATCGCTGTTGTAGAATATCTGGCCGATGAAGTTGCGGTCATGTATCTGGGACGGATCGTTGAACACGGACACATTGACGAAGTGATGAGTTGCCCCAGGCATCCCTATACCCAGGCGTTGCTATCCTCGGTTCCGCAGATCCAGCCGGATTCCGGACGTCACATTATTCCGTTGAAAGGCGATCTGCCGTCACCGGCCGCACCGCCCGCGGGTTGTCATTTTCATCCGCGCTGCCCGAAAGCGATGCCGGTTTGCCGCGAAAACTATCCGCCCGTAAGTTCATTCAGCGCAACGCATACCACCCATTGTTTTCTTTATCCACACGAATAAATTTCCTGAAGTTATGAGTATTCATCATGAAGTGGCGCGGCGCCGCACTTTCGCCATTATTTCACACCCGGATGCGGGTAAAACGACATTGACCGAGAAACTGCTGATGTACGCCGGCGCGATTCATATCGCGGGCAGCGTAAAGGCGCGCAAAGCAAGCCGTCACGCCACCTCCGATTGGATGGAGATCGAAAAGCAGCGCGGCATCTCGGTCGCCAGTTCGGTCATGCAAATGGAATACCGCGATTGCGTCATCAATTTGCTCGACACTCCCGGCCACCAGGATTTCTCGGAAGACACGTACCGCGTGCTGACCGCCGTCGATGCCGCCTTGATGGTAATCGATGCCGCCAACGGCGTTGAAGCGCAGACGCTGCGTCTGCTGGAAGTTTGCCGCGCGCGCAACACGCCGATCGTCACTTTTGTCAACAAAATGGACCGCGAAGTGCGCGAACCGCTGGATCTGATCGATGAGATTGAGCGCACACTCGGCATGTCGACAATACCCTTTACCTGGCCTGTCGGCATGGGGCGCAATTTCCGCGGGGTATGCGATCTGCAGAATAATTGCATGCGCTTATTCCAGCCCGGAGCGGACCGGGTCGGCAATGAAGAGGAAGTGATCACGAATATTGATGATCCGAAAATGCATGAACGCTTTGGTGCCGATCTGTCTAGCGCTTTGCAGGCCATCGATTTGATCAAAGGCGCCTCACCCGCTTTCGATCACAAGGAATTCCTTTCAGGCAAACAAACCCCGGTTTTCTTCGGTTCCGCGATCAACAATTTTGGTGTGCGGGAAATTCTCGATGCCCTGGTCGATCTGGCGCCATCGCCCGAATCACGCAATGCCATCCAGCGTGAAGTGCTCCCGGATGAAAAGAAATTCTCCGGCATGGTCTTCAAAATCCAGGCCAACATGAACCTGGCGCACCGCGACCGCATTGCCTTCGTGCGTGTCTGCTCCGGTCAATTCAAACGCGGCATGAATTTGAAAGTCGCGCGTAACGGCAAGGATATCCGCACCAGCACGGTGGTATCCTTTTTATCCCAGCGCCGCGATATTCTCGAAGAAGCGTATCCGGGCGACATCATCGGCATACCCAATCATGGCACGCTGCAACTGGGCGACACGTTAACCGAAGGCGAAGTGCTGCAATTCACCGGACTGCCTTTCTTTGCCCCGGAGATTTTCCGCACCGTGGAAATCGCCGACCCATTGCGCAGCAAGCAACTGAAGCTGGGATTGACGCAACTCGGCGAGGAAGGCGCGATCCAGGTATTCCGGCCGCATTTGGGCAACATGCTGTTATTGGGCGCTGTCGGCACGCTGCAATTTGAAGTAGTGACCCACCGCCTGCAACATGAATACGGTGTCGCCGCGCGCATTGCATCGGCCAAATACCAGTTGGCGCGCTGGATTACCTGCGACGATCCGCGTGAACTGCAACGCTTCATCGATGCCAATGCCCATCGCATCGCCTATGATGCCGTGGATGCGCCAACCTTCCTGGCATCCTTTGGTGCGGAATTGAGCGTCGCGCAGGAAAACTGGCCGGCTATCCGTTTCCACAAACTGCGCGAACACGCCGGTCTGGTTTTTCAAAGCCACATGAACGGATAATGGATAAATCAGGATGAAATGGGTAGCGCTGGTTTTATTACTGCTTCTTTTCACCACCCCGGCACTGCCCGGTGATTTATCCCCTGCTGCGGCTGAAAAGCCCGTCCGCTTCGTGGTGCTGGGCGATATGCCCTACAACGACAGAGAATACGCGCTGCTGGAGCACCCCGGCGGCGCTATCGCCCAGGCCATCCAGGCGCTGAATCCGCCAGTGCTGATTCATCTGGGCGACTTCAAGAAAGGCCGGCTGGCTTGCAGCGATGCGCTCTTTCATGACCACTACCGCCAGATTGCGCAGCTCAACCCGCACAAAACCGTATATACCCCGGGCGATAACGATTGGACGGATTGCGACCGCTTCAATACCTCCACGCGGCACGACGAACTGGAGCGCCTTGGTTTTTTACGCCAGCTATTTTTTCACCAGGATAGACTGCAATTGACCAGAGACATCCCCGGTCTTGTCCGGCAGGAAGGCTTTATTGAAAACGCACGGTGGGAAATCGGCCAGGTCGCTTTCGCCACGCTGCACATCCCCGGCACGAACAATGGCCGCAAGGAAATTCTGCGCAGTAACATCGACGATGCATTGGACGAAGCGGATTTACGTGACCGCTCCAACGAGGCATGGCTGAACCGCTTATTTACCGCAGCGGAATCCGCGCAAGCCGTGGTGATCGCCTTCCAGGCGGATATGTTCGAGTTCGATCATAACAAACCTGCATGCTCGGCCAGTAACCGTACTCACTGCGATGGTTACCGCAGCATCCGGGATGCGATCAAGAGCAAAGCGGCACAATTCAAAAAGCCGGTTCTGGTGATTCACGGCGACTCCGTAGCGTATTGCCTGCACCAGCCTTACGCCGGCATCCCCAATCTGTGGCGGCTCAACGCGCCCGGCGATCACAAATACATCGACGCGAGCCAGATCGTATTCGATCCGGCAAACAAAGACACACCCTTTACCGCAACCGGCCTGCTCGACCGCAAGCCCGCCCCGGCGGTCTGCGACTACAGCTTGCTCGGATCATCCCGGTATTCACCCCTTTCAACGTTGGAAGCGCAATCATCATGATTTTCAGCATGACCGGCTACGCCGCCGCCACCCGGGAAACGCCTTATGGATCGTTCAGCCTGGAAATACGCTCGGTTAATAACCGCTATCTCGATATCCAGTTCCGCCTGCCGGATGACTTCCGCAGACAGGAGCCCGCAATGCGCGAACTGCTGACGGCGCAGCTCAGCCGCGGCAAGATCGAATGCCGCCTGAATTTCTCCCCGTCAACGAATGCCGAAAATTCCCGGCAACTCGATCACGCGGTATTAGAGCAATTGCTGCAACTGGAACAAACCGTCAAAACACGCCATCCCGCCGCGCCTTCGCTCACCGTCGCGGAAATCCTGAGATGGCCGGGCATGCTGGGAAAAGACTCCACCACTCCCGCCGAGGAATCGGATGAAATCAGCATGGCGCTGCTGCAAACCGCGCTGGATGATTTCAAGGCTGCGCGGATACGCGAAGGCGATAAACTCAAAACCATCCTGCTCGAGCGCATCGGGCAAATGCGCCAACTCCTGCAAACCGCGCTGCCCCGTATTCCCGCGCTCATCGCCGCGTTCGAGGAAAAACTGCGCACCCGCCTGGAAGAAATTCTCGGCAGCAACGAAGACGAACGCATTCATCAGGAAATCACGCTGTTCGCCGGAAAAATAGATGTCGACGAAGAACTGTCGCGCCTGCAAGCACACGTCGATGAAGTCGAACGTATCCTGAAAAAAGGCGGCGCCGCCGGCAAACGGCTCGATTTCATGATGCAGGAACTGCACCGCGAAGCCAACACCATCGGCTCGAAATCGGTCGATCTGGAAATCACGCGGGTTTCGATGGAACTGAAGGTGATCATCGAACAAATGCGGGAACAGGTGCAGAATATTGAGTGATGGGATTTCTGAAGTAACATATTGCATCACTCCGAAA
>CAZDYN010000109.1:0-7254 GCA_964509635.1 uncultured Nitrosomonas sp.
CATTGCGGAAGCTTTAATAGCCACAGCGATGGGATTGTTTGCGGCCATCCCGGCCGTGGTTGCCTATAACCGCTACGCTAGCAGAACTGATCAACTGGCAACCCGGTTTGAAAGCTTTATGGAAGAGTTATCCAATGTATTGCAACGGCGAGCAGCTGAATAAACAGAATTGAGAGGATTTTATGGCGCGTCGTGCTAAGCATAGATTAATGAACGAAATCAATGTGGTGCCGTACATTGATGTGATGCTGGTGCTGCTGATCATATTTATGGTTACAGCGCCGATGATTAACCACGGTCAGATCGAGTTGCCTCAGATCGGTAAATCACTGGCAACACCGGCGGCGCCCCTGGAGGTTATCATCAAAGCGGACGGGAGCCTGACTTTGCGCGATCGCGCGCAATCAGCCGTGGAGCAGAAAGTGAACCGGAATCAATTGATCGAAGCGATTAAACAAAAACAGGCACAGAATGCCGAACAACCGGTAGTGATCGCCGCTGACAAAAATGTGCGTTACGAAGAAGTTATTAACGTAATGGATATTCTGCAACAGAATCAGGTGCAAAAAGTCGGTTTGCTGGCTCAACAGAAATGAACGGTTTGTAATGAGTGTGAGCGCCTTGCGTAATTCCCCCAATTCCGAACCTCAATCAATATTGGCGGGTGTGCTGGCAGTGCTGGTGCACCTGGTTTTTGTTGCACTATTGGTTTTTGGCATGAATTGGAAGGATCATCCGCCGGAAGGCATGGTCGTGGATATCTGGACTGAACTGCCCAAACCCGTTCAGGAGCCGGTGAAAACGCAGCCACCGCCCAAGCAACCTAAGCCTGTTCAGGAACCCGTTAAGCCTAAATCCGCGCCGGAACCGGAGCCGCCTAAACCCGAGCCACCCAAGCCGGAAGCGCCTAAACCGGAGCCCGTCAAGCCCGAACCGGCTAAGCCTGTGCCGCAGAAAGCAGCCGTGACACCGCCGGTCAAGAAGCCTGATATTGCGATGCAACAGAAGCCCGAGCCGGTCAAAGAGGTTAAACCGGATCCGGAGGAACAAAAGAAGAAAGAACAGGAAAAAATCAAAGAGCAGGAAAGATTAAAAGAGCTGGAAAAGCAGAAAGAACTTGAGAAGAAGAAAGAGCTGGAAAAACAAAAAGAATTGGAGAAACAGAAAGAAATAGCGAAGCAAAAGGAATTGGAAAGACAAAAGGAAGCGGAAAGACAGAAAGCGCTGGAAAAACAGAAGGAATTACAGCAACAGAAAGAAAAAGAGCTGGCAGCGCAACGGCAGCGTGAACAGGAAGCCAAAGCGCAAGCACAACGGGAAGCCGAGGCGCAGCGCGCTGCGCAGCAAGCGGCGGCAAGGAATCAGATAACGAATGAGATATCGAAATATAAGGCCATGATTCTTGCCAAGATCAGGAGCAGGATCGTGATGCCGCCTGATTTGCCGGGCAATCCTGTCGCTGAGTTCAGTGTGACGCTGCTTCCCGGCGGCGACATACTCGATGTCAGATTGAGCAGGAGCAGCGGACATGCCTCTTTTGATAACGCGGTGGAACGTGCGATCTTTTTGTCAAAACCGTTGCCGCTTCCGCCGGATCCCGCATTGTTCAATGAATTCCGCAACTTGAATATTACCGTGCATTATCGTGAATGATTGTTATAATCAAGGGAGACTTTTTTGTTTTCTAGCAATTTAATACTTATGTCAATTCATCGGTTTCAGTCGATTCGTGGCGCATTCATTTTGCTGTTATGCTTGATCAGTGCCCCTTTATACGCTCAGTTGAATATCGAAATCTTTGGCGGTGGCGCATCACGGATTCCCATTGCTATCGTGCCATTTGCGGATGAAAATAAATTTCAGCAAAGTATCACACCGGTGATTGGCGCCGATTTGCAGCGCACGGGTCTGTTCAGAATGGTCGATCCTTCCGGTTTGTCGCCTCATGCGCCGGCGGAAGTTGTGTATGCCGATTGGATTAACCGCGGCGCGAGTGCGCTGGTAATCGGCCGTGTAGCCGCCTTGTCCGGCGATCAGGTGGAAATTCAATTCCGTCTGATGGATGTCGCGAAGAAATTACAATTGACCGGCCTGGCGATTACGGTTCCGGCGGCACAATTACGCGCTGCGGCGCATCGTATCGCGGATGTTATTTATGAAGCATTGACAGGCGATGTGGGGGTGTTCAGCACACGGATTGCTTATGTGCTGAAACGCGGCAACAAGTATGCCTTGCAGGTCGCCGATGCGGATGGTTATAACGCACAGTCCATCATTGAATATACGGAACCGATCATTTCTCCCGCGTGGTCGCCGGATGGCAATCAACTGGCGTATGTTTCATTTGAAAATAAGAAACCGGTTGTGTATGTGCAAACACTGACGACGCGTGAACGGCGAGCGGTTGCCAACTTCAAGGGCAGCAACAGCGCTCCGGCATGGTCCCCCGATGGTAAGAAACTGGCGGTTGTGCTGACGGGGCAAGGCGGATCGCAAATATTCCTGGTGAACAGCGATGGGAGCGGCTTGCAGAGATTGAGCAGAAGTTCCGGTATTGATACGGAACCCAGTTTTTCACCCGATGGCCGGTACATCCTGTTCACTTCCGACAGAGGCGGCAGCCCGCAGATTTATCGCATGGCAGTATCGAGTTCTGAGTCCGGTAATGCCGAACGCCTGACCTTCGAGGGGAGCTACAATGTCAGTCCGGATTATAGCCAGGATGGTAAAAGCTTTACTTTTATCCATCGCAACAATAATCAGTTTAATGTGGCAGTGCAGGAAATCGGATCACGTCAGGTGCAGATACTGACAAACTCCAAATTCGACGAATCGCCCAGTTTCGCGCCCACCGGCAAGATGATCCTGTATGCAACCGAGATTAACGGACATGGTATATTATCCGCTGTTTCCAGTGATGGGCAGACAAGGCAGCATCTCTCGGTGCAGACGGGTGATATCAGAGAACCGGCTTGGGGCCCTTTACCACGATGGAAGTAATGCAAGATTTTTAATCAAAAGGAGTTAATAAAAATGAGAAAGTTATTAGGTATTTCACTGATCGTTCTGTTATCAGCTTGCGCCAGTCAAACCACACAACCTGAAGTGGACGATTTGACAGCTGGCGCGGGGTCGAGTGACGGCTATGGCAGCGGTGACTTGATGGGCTCCGGTTCAGGCCGTCCGGGCTATTTCAGTCAGTTGAATGATCCGAACAGTATCCTGTCACAACGTAGCGTTTATTATGATTTTGATAGTTATACGGTTAAGAGCGAATACAGGGAATTGGTGCTGTCGCATGCCCGGTTTTTGCGTGACAACCCGGATGCCAATGTAATACTGCAAGGAAATACCGATGATCGCGGCAGCCGTGAATACAATCTTGCTTTAGGGCAGCGCCGTGCGGATAGCGTCAAGAATATGATGACACTGGCCGGCGCGCGGGATATGCAAATTGAATCCGTCAGTCTCGGAGAAGAGAAGCCGCGTGCAATCGGACATGGTGAATCGGCCTGGAGCCAGAACCGCCGCACCGATATCATTTACCGGGGTGAATAAACATGCTGATACGCGCTTTCTTCCTGTTGTTATTACTGAACTGTAATGTCAGCTATGCATCGTTGTTCGGTGATAGTGAAGCACGCGAGCAAATTAACGTATTACGCCAGCAGGTCAGTGAAATGGAGGCGCGTATTGCAAAGATGGAGCAAGCGCTGAATAGCCAGGCGTTACTTGAGCTTTATGCGCAAGTTGAAACGCTTGGGCTTGAGCTGGGAAAGCTGAATGGTCAGATAGAAATGCTGAGTAACGATAATGCCATGTTGCAAAAGCGACAGCGGGATTTCTATATCGATCTGGATAACCGGCTGCGGCAGATTGAGCAGCCGGGCAAGCAGAGCTCCGCCGTTCCGGCGGATGAGCCTGCTGCGGGCTCATCCGGTCATTTACTGGCAACACCGCCATCAGACAAAGAACAAGCCGCCGCCCCATCCGCGCATGCCATCATGTCGGAAGCCACCGCGCCCGATGGAGCGGCCTCTTTTGCTGCTTCGGATTCAAATGCCGTACTGGCCAATGAATTATCACCCGCCGGCCCGGCAGAAAATAGCGCCTATAGAGAAGCGTATGATTTGTTCAGAAATGGAGAATATGCTGGCGCAATCGCACAATTTGAAGGTTTTCTGGAAAATTACCCGCAATCCAATTTGGCGCCAGGGGCTGCTTATTGGATCGGCAATGCACACTATGCACTGCGCGATTATCAATTAGCGATTAATGCGCAAAGAAGATTGATCGCCAAATACCCGGATAGCAACAAAGTGCCGGATGCATTCCTTAATATAGCCACTAGCCAGCTTGAAATGGGCGATAGCAAGGCGAGTAAACAAACGCTGGAAAGTCTGCTGGTCAAATATCCGGATAGTGAAGCAGCAAAAAAAGCCAAGCAACGCTTGGCCAACATCAAGTAAATTCAGAATTTGAGTAAATAGCGCTCCATTGCTGTTTGCTGCATTAATCACAAAGTAGTACAGTCCGCTTTTTTCCTTCAGGTGATTGGTAATGATGCAAGCGTTAGAAACAACAACCTTGCGTGTCAGTGAAATTTTCTTTTCGTTACAAGGTGAAACCAGCCGGGTGGGGCTGCCGACGGTGTTTGTGCGTTTAACCGGCTGTCCGTTGCGTTGCGGTTATTGTGATACCGCGTATGCTTTTAGCGGCGGTGAGAATCGGGCGATAGCGGATATTCTGAATCAAGTAGCCCGTCATAAAACGAATTATGTCACCGTGACCGGGGGCGAGCCTCTGGCGCAAAAGCACTGCCTGGCATTATTGACGGCATTGTGCGATGCGGGTTATTCGGTGTCTTTGGAAACCAGTGGCGCGCTGGATTTATCCAAAGTGGATACACGCGTATGCAAGATCATGGATATCAAAACCCCCGGCTCCGGTGAAATGACGAAGAATTACTGGCCTAACCTGGAATACCTGTCACAACGTGATGAGATCAAGTTTGTGCTGTGCGGTGAGGCAGATTATCAGTGGGCTTGCGAGATTATTCGTGCCAGGCGGTTAGCGCAAATATGCCCGATCTTATTCTCGCCTGTGTATGGCAGCCTTGATCCTGCGGTACTGGCGGCTTGGATATTGCGCGATGAGCTACCTGTCAGAATGCAGATACAAATGCATAAACTGCTTTGGGGCGAGGGGCCGGGGCGATGAGCATGTGGATTAAGCTATGAAAAAAGCGCTTGTATTGCTATCCGGTGGTTTGGATTCCGCCACAACATTGGCCATTGCGCGCGACCGTGGGTTTGAATGCTATGCATTGAGTGTCGATTATGGTCAACGGCATTACGCAGAATTAAAAGCCGCACAAAAGGTCGCGCAATCATTGGGTTCTTATGAGCACCATATCATCAAAATCGATCTGGCTGCATTTGGCGGATCTGCGCTTACGGATCAATCCATAGAAGTGCCGACGGCAGGAGAAGAGTGCGATATTCCAATTACTTATGTGCCTGCGAGAAATACTATTATGCTGGCATTGGCATTGGCATGGGCGGAAACGCTGGATTGCCAGGATATTTTCATCGGTGTGAACGCAGTCGATTATTCCGGTTATCCGGACTGCCGTCCGGAATACATTCAGGCCTTCGAGCATATGGCGAATCGAGCAACCAAGGCGGCAATTGCAGGTAAAAAAGTATCCATCCATGCGCCACTCATGGATTTATCCAAGAAAGAAATCATTCAAACCGGACTTGCTTTGGGTGTTGATTTCAGCCTGACGGTTTCGTGCTATCAAGCGGATGAAATGGGCCGTGCCTGCGGTGTATGCGATTCCTGCCGGATTCGCAAGGCGGGGTTTGCCGCGGCGGGCATGACTGATCCTTCTGACACGGAAAGATTCTGAAATCTTTGTAATCCAATTTGAGTAAGTGGCAGTCGCAGAATGATTGCAATTGTGAGACCAACTGAAATTTAGACTGCCTTACAACCAATTCCTCATCATCACGAACGGCGACCAGAAAAAGGGATGGTTGTAGTCGTGCTTATCACTGTGAATTTCTCCGCTAAGCAGGGCAATTTGAGCCTGGCGTAACGCTTCCGCCATATTCATGGATTTTGTTTTGCTGCGTAGCCGGTAGAATTGCTTCATCAATAAAGCCGCGCTTTCGTCTTCCACCCGCCACAGACTGGCCAGCACGCCATTGGCCCCCTTGCGCTGCGCCATGACGGCAAAGCTCTAGATCTCCCCGCTCGTGCCCCGTTCGCCGATGGCGGTATCGCAAGCGGATAAAGTCAGTAAGTCCACATTTCGCAATTCCAACGCCGGTTGCTCACGGAATTCTTTCAGACTCAATGTGTCACCATCACACAGCAACAATTTGGATGCGCTGCTGTCTCCGGGTTGCAGTTTAAAATGGCTGGCGATATGCAGCACCGGGTATTGAGCGCGGATGACCGATTTGAACTTGTCGAGATTAAAGTCTCCATCGAGGTGAATCTCACCGGGTAGAACACCGGTATTGCCACCTTCGCTGATGACGTTTCTAAGTTCATTGGGTACCGCAGGCAAAGTGCCGAATCCAGGGAAGGCTTTACTAACACCTAAGCCAACGGCACGCCATGAAGCGGTATCGGCCTCACTCCATGTGCCGGTGTGTACAGACTCAAGCCGTATTTCTCGATCAGAAATTGCTTGCCGTCAAAGAGGGCAGCCATAGGAACATAACGCAGCGTGCCCACATCAAGTTTTTAGCTTTGATTTGCTGCAAGTCATTTTCCAGCGGCTTTACTTTACTAGGTGCGTATACAATCGCTGCGCCAACTCTTTCAGTTCGACCAAATTGCTTTCCGGATGCCGCAAGCTATTGGAAGTTCTGAAATAAATTGATCCAATTTTTCCGCACTGATGTTTGTGTGCCGCACCAATTGTTTGTGTGGCGTCGTCAGCAGCAAGTACAGTTTATCCGTGGTGATGGCTGTAGAAACCATCACAGCTTCGTGTTTGGCAAGCACTTCTTGTTGTAATTCCTTCAGTCTCGGCGAGTCGAATTCTGTTGCCGTAACTTTGCTGCGTGTTTGTGTCAAACGTTCTTGCAGTGTGGACAGCAACTTGTTGAAATCAGCCTCCACTTGCTCCAGCTCGGCTTTCACTTCACTCAGGCCTACTTTAGCTTACTCATCGATTCTGCTTATAGATTTGGCCATTAAATAGTTCGAACTTTTGGTGATTTTGCATGCCATAAA
>CAZDYN010000110.1:0-7194 GCA_964509635.1 uncultured Nitrosomonas sp.
AGGCATTTCTGGCAGGGCGTATCCCGGACGACACAGACTGTTTTTTTCAGGGCACGGCCAAATGCGCCGCGCCAGGCAGAACCGGGATAATCCGGCAGGCGTACCGGATGATCAGTATCAAAGTAAAAACGATAGCTGCTGAGCGGAATGGATGGACAATTGATTGCTGTCATTTTTTTGTTTTCCTTTTATCAACTTAAGACTGTGCAGATTATTTCTGCAATTCTCTCCATTGCCGTTTATATTCAGCGCCGATGATTTTGGCATAAAGGCAATTTGGAATGGGTGCTGAATAAAAGTATAAAACTATCAGTAATCATCGGTGCTACCTCAATATTCGATTAACGCCGCCAGTAAACAGCATGACATCGTCCGGAAAATACTGCTGGCCAAGTATATCGGCCGGGCTATTTTCTGGCAGGCGATAACATCGCACGTCATCCTCACGCTGATTGATCAATGTGTTGATTCGTTCCAGCAAGTGCAGCAAAGGCTTGCGCTTGAGAACTACCGTAAATACCGAATATTGCACCGGCAGTCCTTGTTGCTTCAATACGCGATGAACCCGCGCAAGGCGTCTGGAATCCGCAATATCGTATGCCACCAGATACAGACCGTTCAGGTTGTCGGCCATCAGCTCACCGCCAGTAAAAATTGATGCAGTTTATTGATGCTGCCTCGAAATAGCCTGTAACAACGTTCATGGCGTTGCTGGAACAGTTCTGCCATGACTTGTAAGGAGTTTTTGCCGGGTTCCGGCGTGGATGCATCCAATAGTGCCATATAGTAATCCCATAGCAGCAATTTGCTTAAATCGGCAGCCAGGTCCAGTTCCATTGACAGCAAGACTTCATCATCGCGTTCAAAGCCGCATTCCGGCAACCAGACTAGCAATTCACTGTACAACACGCTTTGCATCAATTTTGCACGATGCCAGCCTTCATGACCCAGCGTATTTCTGATCTTCCGGTGCAATTCTACAGCAGAGTGTTCGCGCCAATCGGTTAGGCCTATCCGCCGTGCAAAACTGCGCGCTGCCAGTTTTTCCATCGATAGCAGCCAGTTTGCATATAATGCTGGCCCGTCGGCACGCGACAACAAATCAATCAGTCTTTGAGTAAGCCACTGCCGTTCACCGCTTTGACCCAGCCAGCGCGCGCGAATTGCACCGTTTTTTTCCAAAAATAGCAATTGAATACCCGCATCAGCGCAAGCCAGCAATGCCTGCATGGACCATTCCACGCCGCCCTGGCAAACCACCCGTGAAATCCGTGACAGGGGAAACAACTGATCCGCCTGATCCGGCATGGCTACCCGCAAGGCAGGAGCGTCCAGTACTACCCGGCAATTGGTAGCGCCATCAATATACAGCGGTCTCATTATTTACCATCATGTATCAACTGATAGCGCCTGGCCAGCGCATATCCATACCGTCTCAGTAAACGCCGTGCGGGGCCACTATTCGATTCATAAAAGCCGTAAAAATGTTTTCGCCCGGATTTATTCAGCAAACATCGGCCGTTATCATCGCTGAAATGTTCCGCCCGTAAATCACGATCACGAAACATCTGCCACAACCTCGGTCAATCAGCGGGCGCAATGGCTCCATCAGATCGCAAGGCAGCGATTCGCGTCCGAAACTGATGTCATGATAAAAACCCAGCATCGTATCCAATCCGGCGATATGGCATGCGTGCACGGCATCATGGTGTAGAAGCGTATAGCCCAGCGACAAGCATGCATTTACCGGATCGGGTGCAGGGCGTTTTTTTCGCCCTGTAAAATTCAACGATGGCGCGAATAATTGCGTAAATCCGCTGAAATAAGCGGATGCGGCAGCGCCCTCGAAACCCCGCAAGCTTGGCAGTGACGGTATGCTGGAATCCGCTCGCAACTGATTCAGGATGTTATCCAGTCTCTGCACCGCTACAATCAGCGCATGCCGCAAATCTGCACGAGCAGCTAAAACTTCGCGCAACAGGCGTTTTTGCGCACGGACTTTCACCAGCACAAGCCATTGAGCCAGTGGAACGCGCAAATCGTCATCCAGACTTACGCGATATTGGCCCAATCGCCGGGTGCTCTCGTTATGCGTCCTTCCCGCCAATATGGCCGATACTTCATTATTGCGTCCGGATAGAACCAACAGGCCGATATTCCGTGCCGATAATGCTCCAAGCACCCGGCTCTCCAACTGCACATTACCGCGCATTACAATGCGTTCGAGCAAATGTAATGGTACCGACCCCCTTATGCACGTGTCTTCGTATAAAATCAGGGCCTGGCCATCCAGTCTGATTTCAAGATTTCTCCGATCAAGGTATAAACAGTTCATCAATCACCCGACATAATAAAAGGAACCATCCTGAGGAAGCACCGCTTTGCCAAGCGTATGGATGTGTTTTGCCCCACTCAACTTCAGCAAAATGAATCGATCCTCATCCGGATCGATGATCGTACCGATGTTCTTCAGCAAACAGGATTTTTCGGCATACGTCAGAAAACACTCGAATACCGATTTCTGTCCGCCCGATGCGTAACCTCGAAGTACATGCAGCGCTTTGCGCAATCGTCGATTGCTGGATATATCGTAAGCTGCCAGATAAAGTTGCCGTTGAGTCATGGCGTCAGTTTAGGCGACAACCCAAGTTAAATGCAGACTGACAAGCTTGTCAGAAATTGAACCGCCGGTACCCTGCAACGAAAGTCAATTTTGCAAGATTGGAAACTTATCTTTCAAGGAGGTTTGTCGAGCTCTTTCATTAGTAACATCGACAGGAGGAAAAAACCAATTCAGTCTGGTCAACTTATCCACAGATATGTAGTATCCTGCGCTCTGTTTTTCCCAGTCAATTTTCAACTGTAATGGAGGGTCAATTTTAAACCAGTATCAACAGATGTAGTGCTAAGCGTGAAGAAGCGGAAATTGCCAGCAATCGTGGCTTGCGTGCAGCACGGCTTAGAGCGGTAAAGCAAGATATTATCGCGCATATTACGGATAGAGAGTTGTCCATTAACCATGTTGCCTTGAGACAGCGTATATCGCCTCAGTATATCCGTGCCTTATTTCGAGGCGAGAATACTACTTTTGCCGATTACGTCACTGAACTACGACTTGAACATTCATATCGGTTTTTATGCAATCCATTGTATGGAGAAAAAAATATCAGTGAAATAGCTTTTGACCTAGGATTCAACAGCATTTCCTGGTTCAATCGCCTCTTTAAACAAAAATTTGGTCTGGCACCTTCGGAAATTCGGAATTCTTTTAATAGCCACTAAGGCCTTTCCTATAAATGCTGAAGTAGTGCCGCAAAAAACTGGATAAGTTGTTAAGCTCTATGGACACTATAGAGGATCTTAATCCCGAGCAATAAACGCACACAATACCCCGGTGAATTCAAGGCAAAAGTGGCGCTGGCTGCGATACGAGGACTATTTCCCGGCTGGCACAACACGTTATGAAATATATCCCACACAGATCAATAGCTGGAAACGGCAACTCATTGAACCGGTTCCTTGAGCAGAAGTAGGCATAATCAATTAAGAAAACAAGTAAAACCCGATATTAGTGCCTTCAAATTACTAGCTTTTAGCCTGTAGTGCGCATGTACAGCATTTTATTTCGCACACTACCAGATAACAACAAAATTGTTATGCCTGATTCCCGGCCGGTCTTTTCTGCAACGATCCATTCCAGATCATGGCGCATGCGGTGAAATCAAACGCTTGACGGGAAATCGAATGGTAAACCGGCTGCCCTTGCCTACTTGACTGGTAATTTCCAGACGCGCTTCATGACGGCTCAGGACATGTTTAACAATGGCCAGTCCGAGGCCGGTTCCGCCGGTTTCCCGTGAACGGCTGCTATCGATGCGGTAAAAGCGTTCCGTTAAGCGCGGAATATGCTCCGCCTCGATACCGATCCCGCTATCCTGCACAGAAAATACCCCTTCCTGCCCTTCCGGCTTTTCCCAATTGATGCTGATCTCGCCTTTGTCAGGCGTATAACGGATCGCATTACTGATCAAATTACTAAACGCGCTACGCAATTCTTCCTCATTTCCCAGGAGCTGATCCTGCGTTGCGATATTCAATTTAATGCGATGGCGTCCTGCACTGAGGGATTCCGCATCCTGCAGAATATTATGTAGCAAATTAACCACGCTCACCGTTTTCTCACTCATTTTATTTTGCTCATTTTCCAGGCGCGACAGGATCAGCAAATCTTCGATCAATCGCTGCATTCGAGTGGTTTGTTCCGACATTAACGCCAGGGCGCGTTTACTGAAATCAGCATGGATATTCTCATTGGCTGATAAAGTTTCGAGAAAACCGCCAATGACCGTGAGAGGTGTGCGTAATTCATGCGAGACATTGGCAATAAAATCCCGCCGCATTGTCTCTATTTTTTCAAACCGCGTAATATCCCGGCTGATCAGAAGTTTCTGGTTATAACCATAAGGTACGAGCTGCAACGAAACAATGATGCCTTGCTGGCGTATTTGTTTCAGAATCAGAGGATTACTGTATTGACGGGCTGCCAGATACTCGACAAACGGTATTTGTCTGACCAGATACGTGATTTGCTGACCGGCATCCAGTGACAGATTAATGCCTAAATGATGTTCGGCAACGGCGTTACACCACTCAATCCGGTCACTTTCATCGAGAATGACAATGCCATCCGGCATGGCGGAAGTCACCTTTTGCATGCGCTCCAGCGCCAAGCTCAATAATTCCTGACTCTGACTATGCTGGCGCACATAGCGCGCCAAATGCGCAAATATATCATCCCACGCACCGGAACCTGCCGGAATGCTGCCGGGGGAATGATCCGACAACTGTAGCCAGCGTTCCAGCTTAATCAAGTGGCGGATATGGTGGAATACGAGCCATAACATAGCCATGCTGAAAAAAATCAGCGCTTTTACCGCCCCAAAAATCATCCACAGTACGGTAGTAATGAAGACAATCAGAAGAATGTTCGATGAGCGTTGCCAGATATCAGACACTTAAATCTTCCTGAAAAAATGGATTGCCTGGGGCAAGTTTCGGTCTGAATAATCCTGAGAATATGTCATCTTGGAAAGATGACATAATTCGCGGCATCCACTGCAGAGCAGGTTCATTAATTTCATAACCGGTGTCATGTTGCGGGATTTATTTTGTCAGATTTCCAGATCAGGATTTCCGGCGGACAATCCGGCTACCGCGGAAAAACGGTAGCCGGCGCCCCGCACTGTTTGTATCCAGTCATCTTTACCGGCCAATTGCAATGCTTTGCGTAACCGGCGAATGTGCACATCAACGGTACGCTCTTCGACAAACACGTGATCGCCCCAGACTCGATCCAATAATTGGCTGCGCGAATAAACCCGTTCGGTATGCGTCATCAAAAAATGCAGCAAACGATATTCCGTCGGCCCCAGTTCAATTTCTTTATTACCGACGCTTACCCGATGATTCACCGGTTCAATCCGTAATCCATCGATTTCAATCACTTCATCAGAGGCTTCCGGAATCAATCTGCGTAACACGGCATTGATACGGGCGATCAACTCGCGCGGCGAAAATGGCTTGGTAATGTAGTCATCCGCTCCAATCTCCAGACCCGTGACCTTATCCGTTTCCTGCGTACGCGCTGTCAGCATGATAATCGGGATAAGGCGGGTGCGCTCGCTACGCCGCAAAATTCGCGCAAAATCAATACCGCTCATTCCAGGCAGCATCCAGTCCAGCAAGACCAAATCCGGTAATGCCACATTGATAACTGTCATTGCTTTCTCGGCATTCTCCGCACATACGGTTTCATAGCCAGCTTGCTGCAAATTATAAATAATCAATTCCTGTATCGCAGCTTCATCTTCTACTATCAGTATTTTTGCAGCCATGCGTGTATTCCTGTATCAATCAAATTTTTTCTGTACAGTTTGCTACAATGAGCGCGATGATTACTTTTAACCCATTTGCACTGAATAATATATGGCCGGTTTAACCAAAGAAACACCTTATCCCACAGAAATCAGGCTACACCAGAAATCCGGAATTCTCGACATTTCCTTTTCCGATGGAAAAGCTTTTCAATTTCCATGTGAATTTTTGCGCGTCCATTCGCCTTCGGCCGAGGTATCAGGCCACGGTCCGGGACAGGAAGTGCTGCAAACCGGCAAGAAGATGGTTAATATCAAAAAAATAGAACCTGTTGGTAATTATGCCATACAACTTAATTTTACCGACGGTCATAACACGGGACTTTATTCGTGGGATTTGCTCTATAACTATGGCCTTAATCAGGATAAAATGTGGCAGCGCTATCTGCAACGCATGGAAGAAGCGGGCGCCAGCCGGGAGCCTGAGATTAAGACTCAAACGGTAAATCATTCTTGCAAATAAACCATCATCGGCCATGATCTGCAAGCCCTATACAAATCAAATTAAAACTCATTTATTATCATGACTAAAACTACACATTTTGGCTTTAACACTGTCGCTGAAGATGAAAAAGCCGGGAAAGTGGCCGAAGTCTTCCATTCCGTAGCCGAGCGCTACAATCTGATGAATGACTTAATGTCGGCAGGACTGCACCGGTTGTGGAAACGTTTTGCCATTGAGGCCAGTGGCGTCAGAAGCGGCGATAAGGTTTTAGACATTGCCGGCGGAACCGGGGATTTAAGCGCGCTATTCCTGCAAAAAGTAGGTAAATCCGGCGAAGTCTGGTTAACCGACATCAACAATTCCATGCTTTCAATCGGCCGGGACCGGCTGATCGACGAAGGCACGCCAGCACCCGCTGCGCAATGCGATGCCGAGAAATTACCTTTTCCTGATAATCACTTCAATTGCGTAAGCGTTGCATTTGGTCTCAGGAATATGACGCATAAGGATGTCGCGCTTAAAGAGATGCTGCGTGTCATTAAACCGGGAGGCACTGTCATCGTGCTGGAATTTTCCAAAATCTGGAAACCTCTCCAGCCAACCTACGATGCTTACTCATTCAAACTGCTTCCTGCCATGGGAAAATTAATAGCCAACGATGCCGAGAGTTATCGTTATTTGGCTGAATCCATTCGCATGCACCCCTCACAAGAAGAGTTGAAGGAATTAATGGAACAAGTCGGATTTGAACACGTCGAATATTTTAATTTAACGGCTGGTATCGTGGCACTGCACCGCGGGTACAAATTTTAATGC
>CAZDYN010000111.1:0-3861 GCA_964509635.1 uncultured Nitrosomonas sp.
CAAGGTATCGTGCTGGATGAACCTTCTGTAGTAGCGATCCGTGAAGAAAGCGGAGCCAACGGAAAGAAAATGATCCAGCAGGTCGGGCTTGCAGCCAAGCAAATGCTGGGACGCACCCCGGGTAATATTACCGCAATCCGTCCGATGAAGGATGGTGTGATTGCGGATTTTACCGTGACCGAGCAAATGCTCAAGATGTTCATCCGCAAAGTGAACCCTCCCCGTCTGTTTTCCGCTAACCCGCGTATCGTGATTTGTGTGCCTTACGGTTCCACGCAGGTGGAGCGCCGTGCCATTCGTGAAGCGGCTTATGGCGCCGGCGCGCGTAAGGTTGAATTGATCGAAGAACCCATGGCAGCGGCATTGGGCGCTGATATGCCCGTTGAGTCACCCACCGGCTCGATGGTGGTTGATATCGGCGGTGGCACCACTGAAGTCGGCGTGATTTCGTTAGGCGGCATCGTCTATTCCAATTCGGTGCGGGTAGGCGGAGATAAATTTGATGAAGCGATCATTAACTATATCCGCCGAAACTACGGCATGCTGATCGGTGAAGTTACCGCGGAGATTATTAAAAAGGAAATCGGCTCGGCTTTCCCGGGTTCCGAAGTCCGGGAAATCGAAGTGAAAGGCCGTAACCTTGCTGAAGGAATACCGCGCAGCTTCACAATTTCCAGTAATGAAATTCTGGAAGCGCTGGCGGAACCGATGAATAGTATTGTCAGCGCGGTTAAATCGGCGCTGGAACATACCCCGCCGGAATTGGGGGCGGATATCGCCGATAAAGGCATGGTCATGACCGGTGGCGGCGCCTTATTGCGCGATATTGACCGGTTACTGATGGAAGAAACAGGCCTATCCGTCATAGTCGCCGATGATCCGCTGACCTGTGTGGTGCGGGGTGCCGGCATTGCGCTGGAGAACATGGATCGCTCCATTGGTATTTTTGCGCGCGATTAAGAAAGCATTCAACCGGGTGCCATTTCTTGTTTTTTGCTTATTAATTCTGCAACAAATCGTATTTTTGAATACGGGACGTAATGGAGACAGCTCCTCAGTTTTTCAGACATGGCCCAGGTCCGTTGGTGCGGTTGTTTGTATTTGCATTGCTGTCCTGCGTACTCATTGCCGAAGATACGCGCTTCAAGTATTTTTCCCAGCTGCGCCAGACGATAGGCGTGATTATTTTTCCATTGCAGAAGATTGCCTATATTCCGGCTGATATGTATGACCAGGCCGGGGAATTTGTCGCCAGTTTCTATTTGCTGGAAGAGAACGAAAAACTAAGACAGCTCTATATCGAGAGCCGCGAGCAGTTGTTGAGATTGCATGCACTGGAAGCTGACAATATACAATTGCGTAAGCTGCTCGGAGCGATGCAGCAAATTGAATCCAGGGCCGGAGCCAAGGCGGTTCTGGCGGAGATCTTGTATACTCCGCGCGATCCGTTCAATCATAAAATTATCTTGAATAAAGGCAGTATGCACCGCATTCAACTTGGTCAGGCCGTCGTTGATGATAAAGGTATCGTGGGACAAATTACGCAATTATATCCCTGGTCATCCGAAGTGACATTGCTTACCGATAAAGATCACTCGGTTCCCGTGCAGGTTGTTCGCAATAGTTTACGTTCGGTGGTGTCGGGCACCGGTAAAAACGATGAACTGGAATTGCGTTATCTATCCGTTACCACGGATATTCAACAGGGCGACCTGCTGGTTACATCGGGCATAGGGGGGGTATATCCAGCCGGCATCCCTGTTGCGGCGGTGCTCAAAATTGAACGGGATCCGGCGGGCGATTTTGCCCGGATTATCAGCACACCGGTGGCCGGTGTGAACCGGAACCGGCAGGTTTTAATCCTGTCCCTGGCGCAGCCGGAACCGAGTGATTCTGTAGAGATACCTGTAATTGAATCCGGAAAGAATTAAAGGCGACAGCTCAAACAAGGATAACTACTTCGGACAGGATGTTTATGTGCCTGCCAGTAACTGGTTTGTTGCCGCCAGTTTGATTATGGCGCTGATACTTAATTTCCTGCCGCTGCAGGGACATATTTTGCTGTTACGCCCTGATTTCCTGGCAATTACCATCGCCTACTGGAATGTCAATCATCCTTACAAAATGGGTATGAGTGTCGCTTTCGGCATGGGATTGATGATGGATGTCGGCAATGCCGGTATTCTGGGGCAGCATGCCCTGGCTTATTGTGTTGTTGTTTATCTGACTTTAATCTTTGGACGGCGATTGCGCTTGTTCAATGCGATGCAACAAGCGCCGCAGATTGGCCTGATACTTCTGATCATGCAAACTGTTATTGTTTTGGTTGCGGTAACGAGCGGTTCGATGCTGCCCCATTGGCAATACTTTCTTGCGACTGTAACAGGGGCATTGCTCTGGGCGCCCGCTTCCTTTCTGTTAACCACGCTGCTGAAGCGGAAACCTGATCCTGACGCGCTATGAGACAGCATGTCGAGCTACGGAATCATTCTGTCGAGTTACAAAAATTTCGCTTGCGTCTTGCCATTGGTGCCGGGTTTGTATTCATTCTGTTCCTGGTGCTTTATACGCGTTTTTATTATTTACAGGTTACGCAGCAGGAACATTATCATACGCTGGCGGAAGCCAATCGCATTTCCATCTCGCCGCTGGTTCCGAATCGCGGCTTGATTTATGACCGGAGCGGGAGGGTATTGGCGCAGAACTATTCGGCGTATACGCTGGAAGTGGTTCCCAGTAAGATCCAGGATCTTGAATCGACACTGGATGAACTGGCCGCCATTATCGATATAACACCGACGGACCGCCAGCGCTTCAGGAAATTGTTGAAGGAAAGCAAGCGGTTTAAAAGTCTGCCTATCCGCAACCGCCTGACGGACGAGGAAATCGCGGCTTTTGCAGTTAACCGCTACCGGTTTCCCGGTGTCGAAATCAGAGCGCGCGTGCTGCGCCAGTATCCGGAAAAAGAAACGGTTTCGCATGTCATCGGTTATATCAGCCGCATCAACGATCAGGATCTTGAGTTGCTTGAACGCCATGGCGAGCTGAATAATTATCGCGGCTCCCTTCATATCGGGAAGATTGGCATTGAACAGAGTTATGAGAAACAGTTGCATGGCATCACCGGTTTTGAGGAAGTGGAAACCGATGCCGCAGGCCGCTCGATTCGTGTTCTATCGCGAACGCCGCCTATTCCGGGTAACAATCTGATCCTGTCGTTGGATCTGGGATTGCAGGAAGCCGCGGAAAAGGCATTCGGTGACCAGCGCGGCGCATTGGTTGCATTGGATCCGAATAACGGTGAAGTACTCGCTTTTGTCAGCAAGCCCGGCTACGACAATAATCTTTTCATTGGCGGTATCGATCAGGAAAACTGGAATCTGCTTAACAACTCGATCGACAGGCCGCTCAATAACCGGGCATTGCGCGGTGTCTATCCGCCCGGATCGACATTCAAGCCATTCATGGCGCTGGCCGCGCTTGAGCTGGGGAAGCGCACACCGGAATATAGCATGAGTGACCCCGGATACTTTTCATTGCCGGGCGTGGAACGCCGTTATCGCGATTGGAAACCGGGCGGGCATGGCCGGGTGGATTTGCATAAATCACTGGTGGTTTCGTGCGATACCTATTATTACAGTCTTGCCAACGATCTCGGAATCGATAATATTCATAGCTTTATCGGTCAATTCGGATTGGGTAAGAGAACCGGCATAGACATCGAAGGCGAGGTTGCCGGGCTGCTGCCTTCATCCGCCTGGAAAATGAATCAATACAAGCAAAAGTGGTATGCCGGGGATACTATTTCTGTTTCAATCGGCCAGGGTTATAACTTGACCACACCGCTGCAGCTTGCTTTCG
>CAZDYN010000111.1:3871-7143 GCA_964509635.1 uncultured Nitrosomonas sp.
ATCATCGCCAATAACGGCAAGGCGTATCTTCCGCGCTTGGTGAAACAGATACAGAACAGTCAAACCGGGGAGATCGAGGATATTCCGGCAAAGCTGCTGCATAGCTTGAATCTGAAGCCCAAAAATCTTGATCTTGTCAAGAGCGCATTGGTCGATGTGACCCGCCCCGGCGGCACGGCAGCCAAAGCCGGCGCCAATGCCGCCTATACCTTCGCCGGTAAAACCGGTACGTCGCAGGTGATTGGTATCAAGCAGGGCGAGCGTTACAATGAAAAGACGATTAATGAGCGTCACCGCGACCATGCGATGTTTATCGCTTATGCGCCGGCCGAGAATCCCAAGATTGCTCTGGCGGTTCTGGTTGAAAATACAGGAACCGGCGGCTCAACGGCAGCGCCTATTGCCCGGAAAGTGTTCGATTATTTTTTGCTGGGGAAATTGTCTGAGGCGGCCGTCGCGCAATTGACCGAACCTATCGAAGATCATGTTCATGAACACCTCTAATGATCGAAATTAAAAAAATCTGGCACTATCTTACACGTTACATCGATAGTTTTTTACTGGTTGGAATACTGTCATTGATGGGGGTAGGACTGGTCGTGCTGTATAGCGCCACCGGAGCCAATATAACCCGGGTCAGCAGTCAAATGATCAATATGCTGATTGCTTTGGTGATCATGTGGCTGGTTGCGAATATTCCGTTGCAGCAAATCATGCGCCTCGCCTTACCGATGTATTTGCTGGGGCTGGCTTTGCTCATCGGTGTTGCGCTGTTTGGTGAAATCAACAATGGCGCCAGACGCTGGCTGAATATCGGGATTACACGGATTCAACCGTCCGAATTGATGAAAATCGCTATACCGTTGATGATGGCTTGGTATTTCGATAAACATGAGATCGCGCTGCGCTTGCGGGATTATATCGGAGCGACAATTTTGTTAATGTTGCCGGTTTTACTGATACTGCGGCAGCCTGATCTGGGGACTGCCCTGTTGATTGCCGCCAGCGGTTTTTATGTGCTGTTTTTGGCCGGATTGTCGTGGCGCATTATTGCCGGATTGGCCGCCGCGGTGGCCGCCAGTGTGCCGGTATTCTGGTCGATCATGCATGACTATCAGCGGCAGCGTATCATGACTTTGTTTGATCCGTCGCAAGACCCGCTGGGCGCGGGTTATCACACGATACAATCCTCCATTGCGATTGGTTCCGGCGGGCTTGTCGGCAAGGGATGGCAGAACGGCACCCAGACGCAACTGGATTTTTTGCCGGAGCAGAGCACCGATTTTATCTTTGCCGTTTTTTCCGAGGAATTCGGTCTGATCGGCAATACCGTACTGTTATTGCTGTATTCGCTGGTGATCGGGCGATGCATGGTGATTACCGCCAATGCCTCGACACAGTTTACGCGTCTGATTGCCGGTTCAATTACACTGACTTTCTGCACTTATATTTTCGTTAACATGGGAATGGTTAGTGGTATCCTGCCGATTGTCGGGGTTCCGCTTCCACTGATCAGTTACGGCGGCACGTCGATGGTGACAATGTTGCTCGGTTTTGGTATTTTGATGAGTATTCAGACACATCCTAAATTAATAAAGACATGACAAACACTTATTTCACATTCCGGAAAACTTGTAAATATTTGTCTGTAATATCCACACCGGCTGCCGGACTGGCCGTAGCAATGGTTTTTGCAATGTTGATGGCCTGCAGCAGCACGCCGCACTATGATAATGCCGCACCCAAGCAAAAGAATCCTTCCGCTGCTTCAATCCCCGGCTTTGGTTCGAGTTCCGGTTCGATTGCCAAACGAGGGGGCGGGTACTATCTGGATGACGGTCCGGGCGATAATCCACCGCCTGATCTGCACCTGATTCCGGACGCCCAGCCCAGAGCCGAACCGTTACGTGCGGCTAATATGCAACCCTATGTGGCTTTGGGAAAATATTTCAAACCGATGACCGAATTGGGGCCATATAAAAAACGCGGAATCGCCTCATGGTATGGCCGCCGCTATCATGGAAACAATACGGCTTCGGGGGAAGTATATGATATGTACGCCATGACGGCCGCTCACCCGACGTTGCCATTACCCAGTTATGCCCGCGTTACCAATCTGGAAAACGGCAAGTCAGTGATTGTGCGTTTGAATGATCGCGGCCCGTTTCTGTCCGAACGTTTGATCGACTTATCGTATACTGCGGCTTATAAACTGGGAATACTGGCAGGCGGTAGCGGCCGGGTTGAAGTTGAAAGCATACTGCCGGATCATGGAGCGGCCGCGCTCGTGGTTGCGAAATCTCCGGCAGCATTGCCCGTTGCCGATAGTAATGCCGAGATGAATATGGTTTATCTGCAACTGGGGGCATTCGGTTCGCCGGACAATGCGCATAATTTTCTTACGCAAGTGCGGCAGAAGCTTCCATCACTCAAGAATGCTGTCAGCATCACCAAAAATAAGGGTTTGTACAAAATCCACGCAGGGCCCTATCCCGACCAAATGGTTGCAAAGCTGGCAGCTAATACGATCAGTCAGCAACTCGCAATAACACCCGTGCTGATAGTCGATTAACAGACCTGTAAATATGTCTTGAATAGTTGCCTGGCAAGCGCTGGAACAAAGCTGACGGAACACAGGAAACGGGGATATCAAGCGGATCGGCGATTTCAGGCTGTGCCGTTTAACGTAACAATATGTTTAAATTGGATATTTATTCAATCTCCTCTTGGGTAGAGAGCGCAAAAAAATCCCTATTGCGAACAATAGGGATTAAAGGGCCTCGTCATAAAACCATTCATCACAATTAGCGGGGCAAATGTAAAACATCTTCCTCAGTAAATATCACCACACATTTTTTACATGCCGCTTCGATATGTATCGATATTGCGATAACTGATTCTAAGTTTAATATCTACTGAGTACCTTTGAAGATGAAAACAGAGAGGAAATATACTGCCATATTAAAATTATGGCTGTGATTTTTAGCACATGCATGAGCAGAATCCGGATAAATCAACATTGTTAGCCGCGAACTTTGCTAACTCGAATATTTCATAAATTGGTACGCGTCCTCACTTGCCTTTTGATTAATAAGAAAGATTTTTCTCAGTCGGGTGTATGAGTCGCTACACCGCTCTTTCTAAAAACTTCCCTATTAATCAAAATACTGCGTGATCATCACGCGAATTTATGAAATATTCGAGCTGAAGCCTTCAATTGTGTCAATCGGCATGTAAAACTTACCAGAATTTTGGGTAAATCGGCGTTGAAA
>CAZDYN010000112.1:0-7130 GCA_964509635.1 uncultured Nitrosomonas sp.
GCGATGCTGCGGATGGAGAGGAAACCCAAAGCGACGATGATGACGAGGATGAGGAATAAGTCAATCATTTTTATAGAGTCTTCGTACTGCGTTCAGGGTGTTTGAGTCCTGGATGAAATTGAGAGTATTACTCGAAAAGAACCCGCGCCAATTTTTGGTGCGGGTTCTTTTTGTTTATTGAAACTATGTAAACATGATTTGTAGAAATTTTATTTATTTTTAATAATATGAATTATGAATAAAGCAAATTAATCAAAGAGGTAATAACTGTAATCTATGTGTAGTAAAAATATGTCATTTGAACAACTCGATCTGTCAACCGATTTACTGCGTGCTATTTCTGAGCAGGGGTATACGAAACCTACCCCGATTCAAGAGCAGGCGATACCGATCATTCTGGCTGGCAAGGATGTGATGGGTGGCGCTCAGACAGGTACCGGTAAAACAGCAAGTTTTACCCTTCCCATGCTGCAAAGATTGGCAATTCATGCTAACAACAGTGCATCGCCCGCTAAACATCCCATTCGCGCATTAATTCTGGTTCCAACCAGAGAGCTTGCGGTACAAGTATATGAAAGTGTGAAAACATATAGTAAGTATGTGGCGCTCAAGTCAACCGTTATCTATGGCGGAGTCAATATTGATGCGCAAATTGGCGTTATACGTTCCGGTATAGAAATTCTGGTAGCAACGCCAGGACGATTATTGGATCATCTGCAACAAAAGACTTTGGTGCTCTCCAAGGTGGAAATACTGATTCTGGACGAAGCTGACCGGATGCTGGATATGGGATTCTTGCCGGATATAAAACAGATTACTCAACTGTTGCCCGATCAGCGCCAGAATCTGATGTTTTCAGCCACGTTTTCTGACGAAATTAAGAAGCTCGCAAGCAAAATACTAAAAAATCCTGTATTAATTGAGGTTGCCAAACAAAATTCAGTCAGTGAGTTGATAACACATGTTGTTTATCCGGTCGACTCCAAAAGAAAACAGGCATTTTTAATAGACATGATTAAACAGCAGGACTTGCAGCAAGTATTGGTGTTTGCACGGACCAAGCAGGGTGCTGATCGTCTGGCGCAGCAATTAAATCGCCAGGAGATAACATGCTCAGCAATCCATGGAGACAGGAATCAGCTCCAGCGGACCCAGGCTTTGGATGATTTCAAACAAGGATTAATACGGGTGCTTGTGGCCACTGATGTTGCTGCGCGCGGACTGGATATAGAAGAACTGTCGCATGTAATTAATTTTGAATTGCCCAATAATCCTGAAGATTATGTGCATCGCATTGGAAGAACCGGCCGTGCCGGAACAAAAGGATTTGCGATTTCGCTTGTCAGTAAAGAGGAAGATTATGTATTGACAGGTATTGAAAAATTATTAGGGATAAAAATTAAGGTAGAACAAATAAAAGGGAGTGAATCAAATGATCCGCAACCGCATGATTTAAACAATAGAACTCAGACTGGAGAACAAAGATTTAAAAGAAATGCCATGTTACGGGAAAATAAGAATACGAATTCTATTGATAAACATCACGAAACAAACAATCCTATTAATAAGGAAGTAACTGCTAAAAAGTCAAGGCGTAAGGAAAAAATGGAAGATCCATTATTTACGCAACCGTATGTATCAAAATATCCGGATGTGGAAACAGCGGTGACAGATGCGAACGGTTTACATAAAAAAACATCGCATCGGCAACATTCCAATAAACCGCTACCCGCGCTATTTATTTCGCCGGTAATCAGAAGCAAGACGGATTAATCACGATATGTTTGCGCGCCATATTCGGCGCGGTAAATGCCATTGAACGCTAAAGAAATCGCGCATTTGAATAAGCACCTATCGTTCACACTACCGGGATGATCAGAGAATAGAAATTCAGAGCGGATGAATTGTGTATTTCCGGTACGGAATAAAGGAGATAACGTATATAATGCAACGTTCGTTTGACTAGAAAAATTTTTGTAGTGCAACGCTTGAGTTTTTTATTCGATCTCCACGAATCCCTTTGTTGAACATGCGTCCAATTTTAAAATCCAGCAAATTAACTAATGTTTGTTATGACATTCGCGGCCCCGTACTTGAGCGGGCACGGCAAATGGAAGAAGAAGGTCATCACGTTATCAAGCTCAATATTGGTAATCCTGCAACATTTGGTTTTGATGTGCCGGAAGAAATTCTGCAAGATGTTATCCGCAACTTGTCGGATGCTTCCGGGTATTGTGATTCCAAAGGCTTATTCGCTGCCCGTAAAGCAATCATGCATTACACGCAGGAAAAGCAGATCCGGAATGTGCAATTGGATGATATCTTTATCGGTAATGGGGTATCCGAGCTGGTTGTTTTGACAATGCAGGCGCTTCTGGATAATGGCGATGAAGTTCTGATTCCGATGCCGGATTATCCCTTGTGGACTGCGGCGGTAGTGCTGTCGGGCGGCATGGCAAGACATTATCAGTGTGACGAAGCTTCAGGCTGGCTGCCTGATCTGGATGATATACGTGCTAAAATTAACGCGCGAACGCGTGCCATTGTCATCATAAATCCAAATAATCCGACGGGCGCATTATATCCCAAAGAATTATTACTCGAGATTATTGAAGTCGCCCGTCAGCATCAATTGATTATCTATGCCGACGAGATTTATGACAAGATTCTGTACGAACAGGCGATACACACGTCTATCGCCTCACTGGCCGATGACGTGTTATTCGTGACCTTCAACGGTTTATCGAAAAACTACCGTGCAGCCGGGTTTCGTTCCGGCTGGGCTGTTGTTTCAGGTGAAAAGAATCATGCGCGTGACTATATTGCGGGGTTGAATATGCTGGCCTCTATGAGGCTATGTGCCAATGTGCCATCGCAATTTGGCATTCAGACGGCATTGGGTGGTTATCAAAGTATTTATGATCTGACATTGCCCACCGGGCGGCTCATGCGGCAGCGCGACACTGCTTGGAAATTATTAACGGATATTCCCGGTGTGAGTTGTTTTAAGCCGCAAGCCGCGTTGTATTTATTTCCCCGTCTGGATCCCGGGATTTATCCGATTGAGGATGATCAGAAATTCGCATTGGATCTGCTATTGGAAGAAAAGGTTTTGCTGGTTCAGGGTACCGGTTTTAACTGGAAGCACCCGGATCATTTTCGTGTGGTATTTTTACCGAATGTGGATGACCTGACGGAAGCCGTGAGCCGGATTGCCCATTTTCTTCATCGTTACCGGAAACGGTATGGAACATAACGGCGGGCGTGCTGACTATTTACTTCCCGCCTTCCGGCTAATGCAATCCGAAGCCAGGTCATACGATCAATCTTAATCTTTTTATATTTTAAATGTTATGAAGCCCATAAATGTTGGTTTACTAGGTATTGGCACCGTCGGCGGTGGAACGTATACCGTTCTGAAGCGTAACCGCGAAGAAATAGCCCGTCGTGCGGGCCGTGAAATCGTCGTCACAATGATCGCTGACAAGGATACGGAAAAAGCGCGTAAATTGGCGGATCAAGGCGTGATTGTAACGGATAATGCCCATGAGATTACCGCCCATCCCGGCATTGATATTGTCGTTGAATTGATCGGCGGGCAAACCATTGCCAAAGACCTGATAATGGAAGCGATCGCGCACGGCAAGCATGTCGTGACTGCCAATAAAGCCTTGCTGGCGAATCATGGCACCGAAATATTCGCAGCCGCGCGCGCCAAAGGTGTGATGGTCGCTTTTGAAGCCGCAGTAGCCGGTGGTATCCCGATCATTAAAGCATTACGGGAAGGATTAACCGCGAACCGCATTACCTGGATTGCCGGCATCATCAATGGCACAGCGAATTTTATTCTATCCGAGATGCGTGAGAAAGGGCTGCCTTTCGCTCAAGTGCTGGAGCAGGCGCAAAGGC
Source organism: uncultured Nitrosomonas sp. (assembly GCA_964509635.1). Classification (GTDB taxonomy): domain Bacteria; phylum Pseudomonadota; class Gammaproteobacteria; order Burkholderiales; family Nitrosomonadaceae; genus Nitrosomonas. The sequence continues at coordinate 3,910 of CAZDYN010000112.1, forward strand.
TCGGCTATGCTGAAGCTGACCCCACCTATGATATTGAAGGCATCGATGCCGCGCATAAAATCACATTGATGGCGGCGATTGCATTTGGCATACCGGTACAATTCAGCAAAGTGTATACCGAAGGCATTACTCAACTGACCGGCGAAGACATTCGCTATGCCGAGGAACTCGGTTATCGCATCAAACTGCTGGGCATTACCAAACGGGTGGAGAAGGGTATTGAATTGCGTGTGCACCCCACATTAATTCCGCTGCGGCGTTTGATTGCCAACGTCGAAGGCGTGATGAATGCCGTTGTCGTCAAAGGTGATGCGGTCGGCGCAACACTTTACTATGGCGCTGGAGCCGGGGCTGAGCCGACCGCCAGCTCGGTGATTGCGGATCTGGTCGATGTGACGCGCATGCAAACCGCCGACCCGATGCATCGCGTTCCAACCCTGTCATTCCAGCCGGATTTGCTGTCGGATACGCCAGTCATTCCGATGGAAGAAGTCGAGACCTCGTATTATCTGCGTATGCAGGTGATCGATAAACCCGGCGTGATGGCCGAAATTACCCGCATCGTGGCGGATAATAATATTTCTATCAGCGCCATGATTCAAAAAGAAGCCGGTAGTGATTCCGACAGGGTCAGCATCATCATGTTGACACACTTGACGGTGGAGAAGAATATCAATGCAGCGATTGCGCGCATTGAATCGTTATCCGTGGTGACGAGCAAGGTGATCCGCATCCGCATTGAAGAATTAAACAATTAAAGCCAATGGATAGGCTACCTCGTAAGCGCCTCGCAGATATTTGCTGCAGGCGGGGCAATGGCTGTTACTTAACCAACTAAAATCAAGTATGCGTTATATTTCAACTCGCGGCGGAATGCCGCCCAAGCCCTTTTCCGAAATTCTTTTGAGCGGTTTGTCACCGGATGGCGGGCTGGCGATACCGGAAGCCTATCCTCAGGTCACCGCAGCGCAACTCGATGCATGGCGGGGATTGAGTTATCCGGCACTGGCGTTCGAGATCCTGGCGCGCTTTGTCGATGATATTCCGGCGGATGATTTGCGCAACATCATCAACCAAACCTATACCGCCGAAGTGTTCGGCAGCGCGGACATCACGCCGCTCAAAACCCTGGAACCGGGTTTGCATATTCTGGGATTATCCAACGGGCCGACGCTGGCGTTCAAAGATATTGCGATGCAATTGCTCGGCAACCTGTTTCAGTACCAGCTTGCCAAAACCGGCGATGAACTGAACATTCTCGGCGCGACTTCAGGCGATACCGGTTCCAGCGCCGAATACGCAATGCGCGGCAAACGCGGCATCCGCGTATTCATGTTGTCGCCGCTGGGGAAAATGAGCCGCTTCCAAACCGCGCAAATGTTCTCGCTGCAAGACAGGAATATTTTCAATATCGCCATCCGCGGCGTGTTCGATGATTGTCAGGATATCGTCAAAGCCGTCAGCAACGATCATGTCTTCAAAGAGGCGCACCGTATCGGCACGGTCAACTCGATCAACTGGGCGCGCATCGTCGCGCAAGTGGTGTATTACTTCAAAGGCTATTTTGCCGCGACCGGAAATAACGATGAGCAGGTTTCATTTGCTGTGCCGTCCGGCAATTTCGGCAATATCTGCGCCGGTCATGTAGCGCGCATGATGGGACTGCCGGTTAAACAGCTTATTCTGGCAACCAATGAAAACGATGTGCTGGATGAATTTTTCAAAACCGGTGTTTACCGTCCGCGAACGACAACAGAAACCCGGCACACCAGCAGTCCGTCGATGGATATTTCCAAAGCCTCCAACTTCGAGCGCTTCATTTTCGATCTGACCGGCAGAAACGCGCAGCAAGTCGCCGGATTATGGTCAAAAGTCGACCAAGGCAGCGCCTTTGACTTATCGGTCACACCGCTATTTGCCAAAATCAAGGACTATGGTTTTGTGTCCGGCAGTAGCAACCATGCGAGCCGGATCGCAACCATCCGCGATATCCATCAGCGCTATCAGGTACTGGTCGACACGCACACCGCCGACGGCCTCAAAGTCGGTCAAGCGCATCGGGAAGAGGGTGTGCCGCTGATTTGCATGGAAACTGCGTTACCTGTCAAATTTGCTGAAAGCATCCAGGAAGCGATCGGAAGAGAACCGGAACGCCCGGCCGGGTTCGATAATCTGGAAGCGCTGCCGCAGCGTTTTGTGGTCAAGGATGCCGATGTGCAGGCGATCAAAGCCTATATTGATGAACAATGCAGTGCATCGGTAAGCTGATTATTTGATTGGTGTTGTCTAAGCAATGCTTGCCGCGCTATTGTCTTGCGCATCCATGTCATGTATTTAGTATATTTTTTGGAGTGTTTCCAGATATACTAATCCGGTAGCAAGTCCCGGTATACTTCATGCGTTGCGGGGACATGCTGCACGCAAGAATCGTATTCAAATCATCCGGAGCCAGAATGAAATTTTCTATTTACCGCTATGATCCCGATAAAGACGAGAAGCCTTACATGCGTGAATATGATGTGCAGCTTGCGGCCACCGATAAAATGCTGCTGGATGCACTGCTGCGGATTAAATCGATCGATGATAGTCTCAGTCTGCGCCGCTCCTGCCGTGAAGGTGTGTGCGGCTCGGATGCAATGAATATTAACGGGCGCAATGGATTGGCGTGCATTACGCCGGTCAGCAGCCTGAAAGAGCCTGTCGAAATACGTCCGTTGCCTGGGTTGCCGGTCATTCGTGATTTGATCGTGGATATGACGCAATTCTTCCAGCAATATCATTCGGTCAAGCCGTATCTGATCAATAATGACCCGCCGCCGGAAACAGAACGGTTACAATCGCCTGAAGAGAGAGCCGCTTTGGATGGCGCCTATGAATGCATTCTATGTGCCTGCTGCACGACATCCTGTCCTTCGTTCTGGTGGAATCCGGATAAATTCGTAGGTCCTGCGGGCTTGTTGCAGGCTTATCGTTTTCTCGCCGATAGCCGCGATCAGGCTACTGCCGAAAGACTGGATAACCTGGAAGATCCTTATCGGCTGTTTCGTTGTCATTCCATCATGAATTGCGTTGACGCATGTCCTAAAGGACTGAATCCGACCAGTGCGATCGGCAAAATCAAGGATATGATGGTAAAAAGAATGGTATGAAGGAATTCGAACGCGCACGCTGGCGTTGTCGGCGCGGTCTGCTTGAGTTGGATATTATTTTGCAACGTTTTA
>CAZDYN010000113.1:0-7124 GCA_964509635.1 uncultured Nitrosomonas sp.
AAATCACCTACCCATCCTCAGGGTCTCTTCCTTACAATTTACCATTTTTTCCTTTACTCACAATGACTAAATGGTCAAATATGCTCCCCCCAATTCTATGAAATTTTCTCGCCTTGAACGAAAAATATCCCAAACTTCACTCAATATTTACCACTCGCGCCAACCGCCGATTAATGGAAAATAAATTCCCAATCTAATCGTCCGAGAATCCATTTTTTGCATGAGTTTTGCATAATGATTAAGTTGGTGCGCATAGCGCATCTGTTCTCGATCAAGAAAATCCTGCCTATCTGAGCCCTCGTGACTGCTTGTTTTATAATCTATAATCCATCGAATTCCGGCAGAATCGCAAAAAGTTCTATCGATCACCGAACTTATGAATCTATTATTAACCATACACGTGAGCCGCAATTCATTTTGCGCATGCTGCTGAGCACCTAAAATCCACTGTCCTCGTTGATCACTGATAGCACCTGTCAGTGCCAGAATGATACGTTTAACTGCATATTCCATTTCATCAGTATCTCCACTCATGCCACTTGCTAGTAAATTTTGCTTAAATTGCTCGCTCATTGTTAGTATGCGTGCTGCACTCCAGCCAGCCATCTCATCTTCAGCGATTTGCTGTAGCCATCGATGTACCACATTACCCACGTGACGAGCCATTTCACTCGCCCAGGAAAATTCAATTTCTTCGTGTACATGCTGATTACCATATGGCTCCTGCCAGGTCACCGGTTCCGGAGCACCCGGTAACATCCATTCCGGTTTTATTCTGCGGATTGTTTGATTATCTTCAACCTTAATACCTATTTCATTTTCTCGATTTTCTGATTGCCAATCTTCGAACACGGTATTTTGTTCTGCCGCACTGCTAAATATCGGCTGCACAATTGGCCATAGTTTATGCAGCAATGAGCCGGTCATGGGTTTCTTGAGTATGCTTGCTCCATTAATATCCGAAGTCACACCTGTATGACCGAGCAAATGTAAGCTCTTTTTTGCACGCGTTACAGCAACATACAACAGGCGATCAGCTTCAAATCGCTCCTTGTCTTGATCCAATTTCTCCATCCAAGTATAGATTGAATCATTTTTTGCCCCTGCTTCCGGTATGGGTGCAAGCAGTAAATCCGGAGCCGATATCATCCCTTCATCTATCAGTTCGCTATGAGGCTGTTCCAACCATTTGAGCAGGCGTTTCTCACTATTTCCCGGCGCTCGACCTAGCCCTGGAACGATAACCGTATCAAATTCAAGTCCTTTAGCTCTATGGATCGTCATGATTTGCATAGTTTCATCTGCCTCCGGATCCGGCGATGCATACAGTCCATTGAGCCCTACTTCAAAGCTTGCCAGATCTTGAATATCGCCCGCTTCCTCATAACTTTCAAGATAATCCAGATAAATCATTGCATCATTTAAACTGCTTGCGATATCGCTCCCGTTTTCTGCGATTGAATTACAGCAACCTGGACCGCCCAATGCTTGCCAGGCTGCCTCCACCGTTGCACGCAAGGATTGACGCCGTCGATGTGCCGTGCAGGATTGCAGTATTTCGCGCACCCGGCGTATCCTTACTATCGCATCAGCCGAAATATCATGCCATTGGCTTTCATCACTGATTTGTTCCCACAGGGTTATTTCTTTGTTTATCACGCCGCGATCATTTTCCGCCAACGCGGTAAGATCCTTAAGTAATAGACCGCACCAGGGTGCGCGCAAAATTGCAAACCAGGCGAGGCGGTCAGCCGGGTTGATTAATGCACGGGTAAGCGCCAATAAATCCTGCACGACAGGTTTATGGCGTAATAATTCGATCTCGATAGCACGGAAACGTAATCCGGCTTCTCTGATTTGCTCTGCAATCTCATACAGATGACCACGGTTACGCACCAAAATGGCAATCGTACCGCTTGGATGATTACGCCGAGTCTGTGTGATAATTTTTACAACCTGCCGCGCTTCTGCTGCATCATTCCTTTCCAGAAAAGGATAAATCTTCACTGCATCACCAATAAGTGCAGGGTGTGTCGCAGTCGAAGGGACATACGCAACTGCGCCGGTTGCGATATCTTCACAATCAGGCATGATTTGCGCAAAAGTTGCATTTACCCAATCGATAATGCCTCGCTGCGAACGGAAATTCGCGCTGAGCGTAACCGACTGCAACACCGTATGACCAATCCCTGCGCTCCGTGCTTGCAAAAAGAGTCCCACTTCCGCTTCACGAAAACGGTAAATGGATTGCATTGGATCGCCGACAACAAATAAACTCCGCCCATGCCCCGCTTCCCAGCCAGTAACCAGTTTCTCGATCAATTGAAATTGGGTGATGGAAGTATCCTGAAACTCATCAATCATTAAATGCTTGATGCGGTAATCCAGTGCCAGTGCCAGATCCGTCGGAGATTCGGAATCACCCAATGCGAGCAATGCCCGTTGGGCAACTTCGGAGAAATCCACAATACCGCGCGCTTGAAAAATGATTTTGAGTTGCGCCACGGCATAAGGCAGCAATCGTGTTATCGCACCCAATATTTCCCATTGTTTATCGGAATAACACGGTGGAGGCAGTTCACGAATATCATGCAGCACTCGCCGGAAAGTATCTTCTGAACCTAGCAGGTTAATCAAAACTTCCAGCCGACTTTTCCATGCCTTTGCTGCGTCTTTTTCAGTCTTCGTGTTTCCTGCTGGAAAACCATCGTTAACCGAGACTCTTTTTCGCCACTCGCCATCCTTGGTCAACAACAATTCTGCAATACCATGCCAATGCTCGGCATCCGCCACGGATAACGCATTCAACTGATCACAGCAGATAATCGCCGATGATTTACCCGCAACGGTCAAATTCGCCGCGGCGTAACGTAATAACGCCAGCAGCTCATCGTGCATGGCTTCCGGGAATAACCGGAAAACAAATTGCAATGCATTGTGACGCGAATTTTGCAGCGCCGCCTCCAATTCGTTCCGGGTTCTACCGTGTAGATGACGCAACCAATGATCTCGCCGCGCCAGCATCTCGGCCAGTAATGTTTCAACACGTCCGATATCGTTATCCAGATGTTCGAGCAATCGCTCGACATCATGCGCGATCGCATGGTTTTGCTCGACCAGTTCTAATGTCAGCTGTGCTGCTTCCAGATAAAGATCCGAAGCATCCTCAACTGTTTCAGGTTGCGCGCCGAATTTTGACAGCATCGGCATTTGCCGTGTCAGTGCAGCGCATAACGAATCAATCGTTTGTATCCGCAACCGCTCCGGATTTTCGGTGATATGCCAGCCTGCTTCCTGGTCCCGCCGCAACACAGCCCGTGACAACTCACGGTTAAGTTTCTCGTAAGCAGATTCAGCATCACCCGGCTTGTTTGCAATTTCCAGCGCGGCCAAAACACGCGTACGCATTTCCGCTGCAGCTTTTCGTGTAAATGTAATCGCTACGATTTCTTCCGGTGCATCCACACAGGCCAGTAATCGGAGATAGCGTTGAATCAGAAGCGCCGTTTTTCCTGATCCGGCCGGTGCCTGCACGATAAATGATTGAGCAGGATCAAGCGCCCGGTGACGCTCATTCACATCGTGAGTCAGCAAGGAATCAGTCATTTTCATCATCCCGAGCAACCGTACTCTCGTCGATATGCTCATGAATCCGGCAGAATAATTGCATATCGCAATACTCACACGTTAACGGGAAATTCTTGGGATTGACTCTGGCATCGCCACTGCAAAAACCCACTGCCAGTTTTGTCAAATGCTGCCGCCATGCCGCAATCAAATCATCCCAGGCACTGAATTGCTTGCAACCATTTAACTGCGAGAAGGCTTTCACACCGGGCAATAAATCCGCATCACGCACAATCGCCGCGAATCCCATCTCACCTCGTTTCACGGCGGCAAATGCAACACCTGCAGCGCGCTGCTCCGCCTCAGTCATAACCAAATATAGAGGAAGCTGCGGTTCATCCGGGCGTTCGCCGATCATCGTTTGAATCGACTGTTTCCTTGTTTTGTAATCAATAACAATGTGCTGTCCGTTCTCCAATTCGTCAACGCGATCCAGGCGAGCATTCAAGATCAGATCACCTATCTGAATGGAGCGTTTTTCCTCAATCGCAACCACTGTGAAATAATCGCGCTTTCTTTCTTCATCCAGCCATTCACACGCCAAATGAACCAAGCGCCGTTGCTCGATTTGCGCAAAACGGCCTGAAAGCGCAACAGGCCGATGCCGCTGCATCTCTGAAACCGCATCCCGGGCAATGCCTGCCAGAATGCATTCAAGATCGTCCTCACTGATAGCATCAAGCGCTTCTTTGGTTTTCAATTGCCGCCATAGCTGCGCTAACACCTGATGTATCAACGAGCCCCGCTCCATCGCATTTAAACCGGTATGCGGCACAACCGGACTTTCAATATGCAACCGGTGCTTGGCCCAGGCACGAAATGGGCATGCAGCATAATCCTTGATAACCGAGGTGCCCCCTTTGATGCCCTGACCAGCCACTTCTTTCTTCAATGGAGGCGCTTGACTGTCCTCTACCTGTTCCAGTTCGCAAGATTGAATAATCCGATCACGATGCTGTGCCGTTGCAAGCAAAACCGGTGTATTTTCCGGTATCGATTGAATCAGCGGACTGGGTTTTAATTCGTGTCCATCACGATCATCACTAAATTTGGGATAACTCAGGATCACTTCTTTAGCACCGGATAGCCATCCCTGCGTCAATCTCCGGCAGTAGACCAGCGATTCCAATGTAGAGCCCAGCGGCAATTTTGCCCTGCGCTGCAATTCTAATGGCAAAAAAGGATTCGGACGGGAGCGTAAAGGCCACTGTTCATCCGATAATCCCATGATCCAAAGATAGTCAAATTCCATGCCTGCCGCTTCCAATACCCCCAGAATCTGAATCGGTACCGCCGGTGTCTCAGGCTGGAACAAGGTATCACTTGCCATTCTTTTCAGGCGGCCGATGGCCTCATGGTAACTGGTACTCACGCAGACATGATCGAGTGCGGCGAAATCCGCAATAAGTGCCCGCCACTTCTTAAGTGTCTGATATTCCGTGGAATCCAGACCGCGCTCGCCAGGGAAACCAGTGACTTGCAAAGCTTCCATGATTATTCTGGCAAAAGCGGCATGACTTCCTGATCCGGATAGTTTTGCCTGGCGGAATAGCACCAATGCCGACAAAAGTTGCAGCAAAAGCGGGCAGCTCGTTTGACCGCCAGCTTGCTGCACCAATACCAGCAACCGTTCCAGCGTAATCACAGGCTCGGCATACCGGCGTATGCGCGCATCCAGCAAGGCGCGCTGCGCCATCTCGGATTCCCCGCCGGCAAGAAATGGCGAACGCAGCCAATGACTCGCACGCTTGAACTCCACTTGCTGATCCAATAATGCCAAACTGATAAAAGCCGCATCAATCAACGGATACGATGCTAACGCCGGACCCAATGAAATATTGAATGGTGCAACCGGACGCGTAGCACCCGGCAAAGCAAACCTGACATCTGGATGCATGACCGCACTAAAAACACGGATCAACGCACTGCGATAACCGGCCAGTGCCGGAACCACGATGCCGACGCGAACAGCTTGATCAGCGTTTTCTATTTTAGATCGCGCCCATGCCGCCGCCTGATAAATTTCGTCACGACTGCTGACGTATTGAGCCCGGTGAACAGTATTCTCTGAGGACTGATATTGCGCGGCTGCATCGACAATTGATACTTCACAGCCGAAGGCAGTCAGTTTCCTGAAGAAAGTATTCTGCTGCGGTGTACAAACATCAAAACCGTAGCAAACCAGTGAAGATGGCTTGCTACTATGTAGAAATTCGTACTGCTCGGTAATCAGATCACAAATACGCGCCTGATCTACCAGTTGCTTACGCGTTGTTCTATCCTGATAGGATTTTGCCCATTCGAAAAATGCTCGACCATCTTCATTCGGATAATAATCACCAATATGATCGATAAGTTGCCATGCATGAGCCAGTTGCCATGCTTCCCGTACCGATTGCGCCGTTTGTGGAATCCGCAGTAACTCTTTTCCTGTTTCAGAGGATTGAATTACCGATTCCCATAACGCCTGTTCCTGAGCCGCAGATAATAATAAGGGTAATTTTGAGGATTGTCCGGCATAAAACGCATCGAGATAAATACGCTCAATGAAAGCCGTAAATGGCAAAACATCAGGCGTAACCCAAACCGCCATTTTCCGGCTGATCTGATACTGATTGAATTTTTCTTTAAGCGCTAATGCAAGTCTGCGATTCGGTGTTATGACCGTAATACCGGCATTTATGCGCTTAAAAACCTCATCAAGGGGAATTTGCGGAAATTGCGAAGAGTCAGACATGCGGTAGTCAGATTACCGCCATTTCTGCTTAGCGTTGCAGTTGATCCAGCTTGTCTTTAACACTCGCCCAATCATCCGCATCAGGCAGTGCATCTTTTTTCTCAATAATCGGCCGCCATTTTTTAGACAACTCGGCATTTAATTCGATGAAATGAGTTTGCTCATCGGGCACATCATCCTCTGCATAAATTGCTTCCACTGGGCATTCCGCAACACATAATGTGCAATCAATACATTCATCTGGATCAATGACTAAAAAATTGGGGCCTTCACGGAAACAATCTACCGGACACACATCCACACAATCTGTATATTTACATTTGATACAATTTTCAGTTACTACATAAGCCATGACAACGTTTCCTTGCTTGACACTTTTATAGAATTTGGCATTTTAACAGAATTCTAATAAACAACGCCATCACCAAAACCACAGAAAATGCATCTATCAATTGAGTCATGAAAAGGAATCACCGTTTTTTATTGGATCAATTTCAACAATTGTTCAGCACTGTTTTATTATTTATTGGCCTCAACGGTCATTTCCGATAAATCAATTAACTCCGCCGAATCCGGTTTACCGGATAAACAGCAATTTATCGCTGGACTTTCTTGGGCGGGCTCGGCTAAGGTGTTAACCCGAATATTTCATAAATTCGCGTGATGATCACGCAGAATTTTGATTAATAGGGAAGTTTTGAGAAAGAGTGGTGTAGTGACTCATACACCCGGCTGAGCAAAATCTTTCTTATTAATCAAA
>CAZDYN010000114.1:0-7071 GCA_964509635.1 uncultured Nitrosomonas sp.
CGCCAGTGCTCCATGCTTGCTTTCTTTGGTAAGACCGGCCGGGATTTCCGGCTTCCAGCGCTTGACCAGCTCCTTGAGGGTGCTGACATCCAGATTGCGGTAATGAAAATACGCTTCCAGTTGCGGCATGGAACGGACCATGAAGCGCCGGTCCTGGCAGATGGAATTGCCGCACATCGGCGAAATACCCGATGGCACGTGTAATTTCAGAAATTCGATCAGTTGCGCTTCCACCTCCGTTTCGTTGAGGCGGGAAGCTTTCACTTTGTCGATCAAACCGGATCTGGAATGTGTCGACTTGTTCCATTTGTCCATGCCGTCCAGCACTTCATTGGATTGATGCACGACCAGAACCGGACCTTCGGCCAAGGTATTGAGCTGCGAATCGGTGATGACCAGGGCTACTTCAATGATGCGATCGGTATCGGGGTTGAGTCCGGTCATTTCCATATCGACCCAGATGAGGTTATTGTTATCTTGTGCCATAATTGATTATCTATTTTTTTGAATGCAATGCGTTTAATTGTGTCATATTGCCATCAGTCCGTCACTTTTAAACAAACCGGGGAAATACCGGATCATTATGCAAAGCGTAATTATTCGATGCCGGATGAATCTAATCTTTAGCTCTTAAAACAAATGACTATGCAAACATTTACATTGATTTTTCTTGCCGCATTATTGCTAACTACACTGACACAAATCTGGCTGGCAGCAAGGCATATTCGTTATGTACGGGCACATCAGGACAAGGTGCCGGAAGAATTCGCCAGCCGGATCAGTTTGACGGATCACCGCAAGGCTGCGGATTACACCTGCGCCAAAACACGTGCGGGGTATCCGGGTATCCTGCTGCACGTCGTGCTGCTGCTGGTTTTTACGCTGGGCGGCGGGTTGAATGCCTTGAGTGATTTCTGGGCAAGCTGGCTGAGTGATCCTTTGGCGCATGGCATGGTGCTGATTATCAGTACCTTCCTTATCATGAGTGCCGCTGATATTCCACTCAGTTACTACCGTACTTTTGTGATCGAAGAACAATTCGGTTTCAACAAAATGACGCCGGTCATGTTTTTTGCCGATCTGGCCAAACAAGCCGCGTTGGGTTTATTGCTGGGGGCGCCTTTGTTGTTCTGCGTGCTGTGGCTGATGGAAAGAATGGGGGAAAACTGGTGGTTGCATGCCTGGCTGGCCTGGATTGCTTTCAACTTATTCGTGCTGGCGATTTTCCCCACCTGGATTGCGCCATTGTTTAATAAATTCACACCGCTGGAAGATGCCACGCTCAAGACGCGCATCGAACAACTGATGAAAAAATGCGGCTTCAAAGCCAGCGGATTGTTCGTCATGGACGGTTCACGCCGCAGCAATCATGGCAACGCGTATTTCACCGGATTTGGCAAAACCAAGCGGATTGTGTTTTTTGACACCCTGCTGGCACGTTTGAGTCCGGCTGAAATCGAAGCGGTACTGGCGCATGAATTGGGGCATTTCAAGCATCGCCATGTCATCAAACGGATTGTGCTGTCGTTTGCCATGAGCCTGGCATTTCTATGGCTGCTGGGTTATTTGATGGCGCAAGGCTGGTTTTACGAAGGGTTGGGCGTGGAAGTTGCCAGCGTGCCGTCAACCGCGATGGCATTATTGCTGTTTTTCCTGGTGATGCCGGTGTTTACCTTTTTGCTGCACCCGGTATCGAGCATTTATTCACGTAAACACGAATTTGAAGCCGATGCGTATGCCGCGCGGAATTCCTCCGCGGATGATCTGATTCATGCGCTGGTCAAGCTGTACCAGGATAATGCCGCGACACTCACGCCGGATCCGTTGCATTCGGCCTTTTATGATTCACACCCGCCGGCGGCCATCCGCGTGGCGCATTTACAAAGTCAGGGGCAAGCATGAACAATACCGTATGCGATTTGACTTCCAGGCAGTGCAAACCGTGCGAGGGTGGCGTGCCGCCGCTGTCCGGCACTGAAGTTGCCGGTTTTCTAAAGCAAATTGACGGCTGGCAATGGCAGGATAAGCACATCAGCAAAACCTACGCATTCAAGAATTACTATCAAACCATGGCGTTTGTGAATGCAGTGGCATGGGTTTCTCACCGGGAGGATCATCATCCGGATATGCTGGTGGGCTACAATCAATGCGTGATCACGTATACCACGCATGCGATCGGCGGCTTATCCGAGAATGATTTTATCTGCGCGGCGAAAATCGACAGACTTTTCTCCATTTGAGCGCTCGCCTGAAAAAAAGCAAGCAGCAAACGCAGTGCCTGACGGGGCGGGTCATCGCTGCATTCGGCAGGCACTATTCGGTTGAAACGGCCAGCGGCGAAATCATCTCCTGTGTGATGCGCGGCAAGAAAGGCGGCGTGGCTTGCGGTGACCAGGTCGAGATTCAGCACGCCAGTGCCGGGCAGGGCGTCATTGAGACAATCAAGCCGCGTACCTCTTTGCTATACCGCAGTGATGCCTTCAAGGAAAAAATCATCGCCGCCAACGTGACGCAAATCATCATTGTGGTCGCCGCAATTCCCAGCTTCAGCGAGGAACTGATCAGCCGCTGCCTGGTTGCGGCCGAGAGCGAAAACATCGCCGTGCTGATTGTGCTGAACAAAGCCGATCTCGTGGAACCGGCGCAAGCGGCGATGAATACGCTGGCGCTGTACCAGGAACTCGGTTATTCCGTGCTCCGGTTAAGCGCCTTGAACGATGTCTCCGCATTCCGGCCTTATCTGACAGGCCATCTGAGCGTATTGGCCGGGCAATCCGGCATGGGTAAATCCACATTGCTCAATGCCTTGGTTCCGCACGCCCGGCGCGCTACCGCCGAAATCTCACTGGCGCTTGATTCCGGTTGCCACACCACCACCCATTCGCAGCTTTACCGCATCGATGCGGAAAGCGCGATTATCGACTCCCCCGGATTTCAGGAATTTGGCCTGAATCATATTAAAGACGAGAATCTGGCGTGGGGTTTTGCTGAATTTCACCCTTACATCGGGCATTGCAAATTCAGTAATTGCCGGCACATGAGCGAACCCGGTTGCGCCGTGATACTGGCCGCGCAGCAAGGGAAAATTCACTCCAGGCGGCTGGGTTTCTATCATAGACTGCTGCGGCATGATGGCTTTGGGCAGGATCTCCGCGGGGAGGCTTGAATAAGTAGTCACGTCAGTAATATGCTACGTTGTTAAGGAGGTTCTGAATAACTCGCATTTGTCATTCCGGACGCAGTGAGGAATCTCTCATAATCAATGTAATGGATTTCCCGCGCTTGCTCGAAATGACACTTGTTCAGGGCTTCCTTAATATTCGGGTTGGCACCGTAGCGGCAACGCGGATAGTTTTCAGCCAGCCAGGCAATAGTCATGAGTTTGATACACAATAAAGCCCTGATGCTATTACCGCCAAAACCATCTACACTTGTCTTTGTTCATTGTTGATAGAGATCTGTCATGAATCTGGAAAAAGTAATTTTTGGTTTTTTTATCGTGCTGGCTTTGACGCTTAATTTTGGTTTTTTCATTGGCGATATTGATAATCCCGCGCATCATCATCCCTATGAATTATATGCCGCCATCATCGTCAATCTCATTGCCACGGTACTCAAGTTCGGGGATCGCACGCAGATTGGCGCCGTTCATCTGGCCACCAGTCTTGTCGCTGATCTGCAACTGATTACGGCAGCTGTATTTTACGCGTCGGCGAGTAATACGGCTGATGAATTCATTATGATCAATCATGTTGTTTCATTATCCGGCGGTGCTTTGCTGGCAAATATCATTTCCGTCATTCTTTTGATCGCCGAAACGATCAGCCTTCGCCGTTAACTGTTAAATCATCCGGAAAGTGACTGTGAAGCCGCTGAAATTCGCAATTGAATAATATTGTCTTCCTGATTCTGCGGCGCATGCGCGCACCGCTGATTGCAGTGATTGTCAGCTTCGGCATCGCTGTAGCGGGAATGGCATTGATGCCGGGCATAGAGATTACGGGCGAAACCTCTTATCTGTCTCTGTTCCAGGCGTTTTATATCATCAGCTACACAGCCACCACCATCGGTTTTGGTGAAGTGCCGCATGAATTCAGCACGCATCAGCGCTTATGGATGACGTTCTCCATCTATTTGACCGTCATCGCATGGTTCTATGCAATCGGTAAGATCATTTCATTGTTCCAGGATGCGGCACTGAAAACCGCCGTGACCACCTCAAGATTCGCGAAAACGGTTGAACAGCTTCGGGAACCTTTCTACATCATTTGCGGTTATGGCGAAACGGGCAGCCTGCTGGTCAGCGCGCTCGACCGCAAGCATATACGCGCCGTAGCAATTGAAATTACGCAGGATCGGGTTAATGAGCTGGAGCTGGAAGATTATCAATATGATATACCGGTATTGTGTGCCGACGCCCGTCTGCCGGATGTTTTGATCAAGGCCGGAATAAGGCATCCGATGTGTGCAGGTGTCGCCGCGCTCACTAACGATGATCATGCGAATCTCGCAGTGGCGATTGCGACCAAGCTCATCAATCCCTCCCTGATGGTATTGGGCCGTGCTGAAAATGCTGAAACAGCAGCCAATATGGCATCTTTTGGTACCGATCATATTATCAATCCTTATGCGTTGTTTGGTGACCATCTGGCCATGGAAGTGCATGCGCTGGGCATTTATCTGCTGCATGAGTGGCTCACCGGCGTTCCAGGCAAACATCTGTCGTCTCCTGCCTGCCCGCCCATTGGTAAATGGGTGGTATGCGGTTATGGACGGTTTGGCAAGTCAGTTGTGGAAAATCTCCAGCGTGAGCGCATTACCACCCGTATTATTGAAGCTGACCCGGAATTGACCGGATGCGAGGATTGTATTATAGGCAGCGGCGCCGAATCCGGAACGCTGGAAGAAGCCGGTATCAAGGATGCGCTCGGCATTGTTGCCGGAACCGACAACGATATCAATAATCTTTCCATCGTGATCACGGCACGCGAGATGAACCCCGGGTTGTTTGTGGTCATCCGCAAGAACAAGCGTTATAACGATCTCTTATTCGAGCATTTCAAGGCCGATATCACGATGCAGCCAAGCGACATCATCGCGCATGAATGTCTGGCGCATATGATTTCTCCCTTATTGGCACAATTCCTGTCCCTGACGCGTAATCAGACCAATGCGTGGGCGAATCAACTGATCGGCCATCTGGTTGAAACAGTCGGCGAGCAGGTACCCGAAACGTGGGCCGTTACGATCGATCACCATCATGCGCCAGCGGCAATATTCCTGCTCTCCCGGGGGGTATCCATTACTTTCGATAACCTGAGCCGCGACCCCGAGAAGCGTGATATCAAACTCGATCTTGTGCCATTAATGCTGCTGCGTGACAACAAGCCGGTATTGCTTCCTGATTCTGCCATGCCGATCAATCAGCATGACCAGATTCTGTTTTGCGGCCGGCCTGATGCGAAAAACGCATTACCGCTGTTGCTGAACAATCACAAGACTCTGAGTTACATCATCGATGGCGAGGAAATAGCTGATAGCTTCATATGGCGCTGGATCGATCTTAAGTTGAAGAAGAAGCGAGGCACTCGCACATAACTTTGGACAGGTCCCGATATTGCAATGGTTAACCGTTGCACCACAGCCATCGGTCTGCCGGTTATTCCACGGTTAATCCGTTATTGACGCATTAAATCCTATCCGGCAAGATGCGCCAGACTTAACCATCCACGAATCCTATGACCATTACCCCCAATCGTCAGTGGGCGCTGATCGTCGGCCCATTGCTTGCAATCGCTGTTGCTGGCGGAATGAATCAATCCGGCTGGGAATCTCCGGCTTGCTGGACGGGGGCAGTGGCGATTTTATGTGTGGTGTGGTGGATATTTGAGCCGATTCCGATTCCGGCTACTGCGATCATTCCGCTGGCGATTCTGCCGCTCATGGGCGTTTTGCCGCAGGAAAAGATAGCCACGGCCTATGGTAACGAGCTGATTCTGCTGATGCTGGGCGGATTTATCATTTCTGCGGCCATGGAACGTTCCGGTGCGCATCACCGCATCGCATTGGGAATGATCAATCTGGTTGGCGGCACCAGCAGCCGCCGCATTGTGCTGGGCTTTATGGCGGCAACGGCGGTGCTGAGCATGTGGATATCGAATACCGCGACAGTGCTGATGATGCTGCCGATCGCACTGGCCGTGATCGCGCAAAGCCCCGATAAGAAATTAGCCATACCGCTGTTATTGTCGATTGCCTACGGCAGCAGTATCGGCGGTTTGGGCACACCGATCGGCACGCCGCCGAATCTGGTATTCATGCAACAGTATGAAAGTTTCACCGGAAGCGCGGTGAGTTTTTCGCAATGGATGGGCTGGGGCCTGCCGGTGGTGCTGATTTTCTTGCCGATTGCCGGACTATGGCTGACACGTAAACTGGATTACCGGGGCGAATTGACGATCCCGCCCGCAGGCGGCTGGCGCCCGGAAGAGCGTCGCGTTCTGATCGTATTCGGGCTGACCGCACTGGCGTGGATCACGCGCCTGGAACCGTTCGGCGGCTGGAGTACCTGGCTTGGTCTGAAAGGCGCGAACGATGCCATTGTGGCGCTGGTCGCCGTGGTGATTCTGTTTCTGGTACCGAACGGGCGCGGCGGCAAACTGATCGACTGGCAAACCGCCGAGCGCGTGCCCTGGGGCATTCTGATCCTGTTTGCGGCGGGTATTGCCATTGCCCAGGCATTTATCGAATCCGGCTTGTCGCACGCCATCGGCGGCCATTTAACGATGCTCGCCAATCTGCATCCGCTGGTAATGATCGCCACCATTGCTCTAATGGTTACATTTCTAACGGAAGCCACCAGCAACACTGCCACTGCGGTTCTGCTGATGCCGATCCTCGCCTCCGCCGCGCTGGGTGCGAATCTCGATCCCAGCCTATTGATGGTGCCCGCCGCCATGAGCGCGAGTTGCGCCTTCATGCTCCCCGTCGCCACCGCACCGAATGCCATCGTGTTTGGCAGCGGCCATGTTTCCATTGCCGATATGGCGCGTGAAGGATTGGCGCTTAATC
>CAZDYN010000115.1:0-7060 GCA_964509635.1 uncultured Nitrosomonas sp.
CGTGCAGGTTAAAGAAAACTGGGTGGATGAGTCGCGCTGGATAACGATTGAGTTTGATGCCAATACCAGAGGTTTACCATGGCAATTCAGACCGTTACAAACCAGCGCTCGCGTTCATCCAGGCGAACCGGTCAATGTGATGTACGAAATAACAAATAATTCAGATCGTGAAATCAGTGGGCAGGCGATACCGAGTTACAGCCCACGGTTTCTAGATAAGTATTTGAAAAAATTTGAATGTTTTTGTTTTACAAAACAGGTGCTTAAGCCAAGAGAAACGAGGCAAATGCCAGTCCAATTTGTAATAGAACCAGGTATATCAGACGAAATACATACTGTGACAGTTTCATATACTTTTTTTGAATTATCGGATGGCGCAAGCGCTGTCAAAAAATAAGGAAGCAAAAGTTTGAGCAAGACAACTGAGAAATCAACTAATGTAAGTATCGGCCAGATTGCTAAAGCAGTAATGTTTGCTTTTATGGGAATTCGAAGAAAGAGTGATCTTGAGCATGATGCAGCAACACTAAAACCAGCACATGTGATCATAGGTGGACTTATCGGGGCTATACTTTTTGTAATTGGTGTTATGCTGCTTGTAAGATTGGTTGTGAGTTAGATATTGAAAAATCATAAGTAGAAGGAGAGAAGAATGAGTCAAGAATCTGGACATTATTACGTCCCAGCTCCGTCGGCATATCCAATTATTGGATCGACAGCAATTTTATTCATGGGATCAGGCGCTGCATTAACCATGAATAAAATAGAGCTAGGTTATGGCCTATTAGCAATAGGCTTTGCAATCCTGATTTATATGTTATTTGGATGGTTTGGAACAGTAGCCAGAGAAAGCGAAGGCGGAAAATATGGAGAACAAGTTGATCTTTCATTTCGTTGGGGAATGAGCTGGTTTATTTTTACTGAAGTTATGTTTTTCTGTGCTTTTTTTGGTGCGCTGTTTTATATGCGTAATTTCTCCATACCATGGCTGGTAGAAGAAAGTACTGTATTAGGAAATGATTTTTGGTCTTCATATGATGGTACTTGGCCAACCGCAGGTCCTGGTGTGCATGAACAGTTTACTGAAATGGGCGCGTGGGGATTGCCGGCATTCAATACGTTATTACTTTTAACTTCAGGTGTTACAGTAACCATAGCGCATTGGAGATTAAAAGAAAACAGACGTGACGGATTAAAGCTATGGTTGTTAGCTACCATATTTTTAGGTGCATTGTTCATTGGCTGTCAGGCATACGAATATATACACGCATATAATGATCTGAATCTGAAATTAACGACAGGGGCATATGGTTCAACATTTTTTATGTTGACTGGTTTTCATGGCTTCCACGTGACAATCGGTACAATTATGCTGATCGTTATATATTTTCGCAGCGCGGCTGGGCACTTTACACCGGAACATCACTTTGGATTTGAAGGTGTGGCTTGGTACTGGCACTTTGTTGACGTTGTATGGTTAGGTTTGTTTGTTTTTGTTTATCTGATGTAAGAACATAGCAGAAAAGGATTTCAGCTTTTACAGAGTTATAAAAAAAGAATTTTGTAGAAGCTTGAAACCCTTCCGTCTATCTTGATAGATAGACGATCAATTCCTATCGGTTTTATATCGAAAAGTGATAGTAAGTTAGTAAATTAGAGATCTTGTCATTAAATGCAGCACATCTCATCTCTAACATTAAGTAGATAAAATGATTGTATTGGGATATCGCTTCGAACCAAAAGTATGGACAATACTGATAACTACTATTGCTGTCATACTTTTTCTTGAGCTCGGTAAGTGGCAATTATCCAGAGCAGAAGAAAAGAATGCTCAACATGAGCAAATAGAGCAATACGCCAAGCAGCCTGCAATTGCATTGCCTGGAACTTTAATAAAATTACATGAATATCAGTATCGCGATGTTGAAGTTAGAGGCGAATATCTGTTCGATTATACAATCTATCTAGATAATAAAATTCATCAAGGCCGTGCTGGCTATCACATCATTACACCACTAAAAATAGCTAATAGCACGCTTCATGTAGCGATTAATAGAGGTTGGATAGCAACGGGTAATGATAGATCTTTGTTGCCAAAGATTCCGGAAGTAGCGGGCGAGGTTAAAGTAACCGGCATAGTGGTATCACCAGAGATAAGAACGTTGAAGCTATCAGACAAATCAACAGAAAGCCAAGTTTGGGGTAATTTTGATCTGCAACGTTATCGGGAAATTACAGATTTGGAACTGCAACCTATTATAATATTGCAAAAAAATGAAGTGGCTGATGGTTTGATAAGAGATTGGCATAAACCTGATTCAGGCGCTTCGAAAAACTTAGGGTATGCAGTTCAATGGTTTTTATTAGCAGGTACGGCAATAATTATATTCATAGTATTAAATGTCAAGCGAAAAAATTCAAAAAGCGAATAGGCGGAAGTTTCTGCTTTTATTGGTATTAATGTGTGCGCCAGTAGTGGCGTCTTACGCGCTATATTTTTTTGAATATAGACCGGAAAGTAAGCACTATGGGGACTTGATACCTATCGTCAAGATCACCGGAAAAGGTACTAATCAAGCCGATAATACGATACTTCGAATGAAAGACCTTCATGGTAAATGGGTATTGGTAACAGTAGATTCGGGGCATTGTGACGAAGCATGTCAAAAAAAATTATATTTTATGCGACAAGTACGCTTAGTTCAGGGTAAGGAAAAACATCGAATCGAAAGGCTTTGGCTTATTAATGACAATGTCATACCGGATACAGAATTAGTAAAGCAATATGAAGGGACTTACTTCGTCAATGCAAAAGATAGTGAGATCCTTGGATCGATAGAAACAAAAGACGAACAAACAAAACACATTTATTTAATTGATCCGATAGGTAATTTAATGATGCGTTTTCCAGAAAATGTTGATGGAACCAAAATGGGGCATGATATAAAAAGATTGTTACATGTTTCGCAGTTAGAGCATTAGGATGATGGCATTTCTGTAGAAAAATCTATATGAATCCGGAAATAAATATTCGATTCAAATGAATAAAGGAGATTAATGCATATGGCTACCAGTATGGCTTGGCATGAGACAGCATCGCGTATAAATCAGTTTTATCGGCTAACGAAACCGAGAGTTGTATCACTAATCGTATTTACAGCAATTATCGGTATGTTTATGGCAGTACCGGGTGCGGTGCCACTCGATATCTTATTTTTTGGAACTGTTGGAATTGCATTAGTGGCAGGTGCTGCTGCCGCATTAAATTGCTTGGTGGAACAAAAAATGGACGCTGTAATGGCGCGTACAAAGGGTAGGCCATTACCGCAGGGTAAAGTCAGTGTGCCTGAGACATTGTTCTTTTTGTTGCTCGTTGGTGGCATGGGGCTCTTCATTCTGCATCACTGGGTCAATGAATTGACTATGTGGCTGACATTGGGCACTTTCGTTGGCTATGCAATCATTTATACCGTAATTCTAAAACCCTTGACTCCACAAAATATCGTTATTGGAGGCGCTTCAGGTGCTATGCCTCCAGTGCTGGGATGGACAGCCGTAACAGGTGAAATAGCCAGTGATGCGTTATTGCTGTTCCTGATCATTTTTGCTTGGACACCCCCTCATTTCTGGGCGCTTGCACTTTACAGAAAGAATGAATATGCATCAATCGGCATGCCGATGCTGCCAGTGACACATGGAGATCAATTCACTAAATTACATGTACTACTGTACACCGTGATTCTGTGTATTGTTACATTACTGCCGTTTGTAACCCAAATGAGCGGTTTAATCTACCTAGTGAGTTCTACAGTGCTTAATGGTATTTTTATGTACTACGCGATAGAGATTTATCGCAATTACAGCGATCAGCTAGCGCGAGAAGCATTTCGTTACTCGATACTTTATTTAGCATTGTTATTTGTTGCGCTACTAGTGGATCACTATTACTTTTTTTAGATTAATTAATGTATTAATTTTATAGATTTGCGCTTGTAATATTTGATGATCAATGTATGACTGTCAAGATTGCAAGCGTAAGTCGAAAGCCAATTTCATATCTGTCCAGTCGTTGGAAACAATTTTCCCGGATTAAGAATATTGTTAGGATCAAACAATCGTTTGATATTCCGCATCAAATCCAGAGTTGCACAATCGATTTCTTTAGTAATATAAGCGCGTTTCTCTGAACCAACCCCATGCTCACCCGATAGAGTGCCGCGAAGCTTAATAACCAAGTCAAAAATTTCATTCAAACAGCACTCAGCGCGCTTGGTTTCCTCCGCATCATCTGGATTAATCAATAGGTTCACGTGAATATTGCCGTTACCGGCGTGACCAAAGTTAACATTATGGAGGCGATAGCGGGCGCTGAGCAGTGACAAGCCATTCAAGAATTGCGGTAATGTGTTAACTGGAACGACCACATCTTCATTGATTTTCCTCGGTGCGATCTCGCGTAATAATGGAGAAAGCGCCTTACGAGCCTTCCACAGGGTAGCGGTATTTTCCACTCGGCCAGCCTGGATTAATCCGTCAGATTGACATGCGGTTAAAATGGCTGCCACTGTATCCGAAATATCGATGCTGGATCCATCGGTTTCGATCATTAACATGGCATTTGCATTTATTGGCAACATATCGGGATAGTGACCTCGAATCAGATTTAGCGAACCCGAATCGAGAAATTCAAGTGCGCTTGGCAACTGCGGCAAAGCCATAATTTTTACGATAGCAGTAGTGCAACTGGTCAAATCGCGAAAATGCGCCGTGATGCCGGCGACGGCATCAGGTAGCGCAGTCAGTTTAAGTGTTGCTTCGGTAATTACTGCCAGCGTGCCTTCCGAGCCAATCAGCAGGCGCGTGAGATCATAGCCGACAACACCTTTAGTAGTGTAGCAGCCGGTTGTAATGAGATCTCCCGTCCCTGTCACTGCTTTCAAACCCAAAACATGTTCCCGGGTTGTTCCATACTTGACCGCATGAGGGCCGCCTGCACTGGTTGCGATATTTCCTCCAATGCTGGAAAACGCAGCACTGGAAGGGTCGGGCGGCCAAAAAAAACCATATGGTTTGGCAGCTTCCTGCACTGCTTGATTGAGCACGCCGGGTTGAGCTACAACGACACGGTTAGCGGGATCTACCGAGATGATATTTTGCATGCGTTCCAGCGATAACGCTATACCGCCAAACTCAGCTAAGCTGCCGCCAGCTGTTCCGGTACCACGGCCGCGGGGTATAAGTGGTATGCGGTAATGATTGCACAGTAAAACTGCTTGTTTAACTTCATCAGCTGATAGTGGAAAGAGCACAGCCTCGGGAGGAAAGATTTTGCGGCTATTATCGTACGCGTAGGAGTAGCAATCTACCGGATCGGTATACAAGCGATCGGGTGGAAATATGTTAAGCAGGTCAGTTATGAGATCGAGAGGCAACATGAAAGCAAATTGACTTAACGCTTCAGTTCAAATATTCGAATACTTTGACAACTTTTTTTACGCCAGATGTAGAACTTGCAATTTGTGCAGCACTGTCGGCTTCTTGACGCGTGACTACTCCAAGCAGATAGACGACCTCGTTCTCGGTAACAATTTTGACGTGATTGATTTGAAACTTACGTTCAGCTATAAAACGAGCTTTTACTTTGGAAGTTAGCAATGTGTCATTACTGCGCGAAGCCAGAGAAGTGTTACCGGCAACAGCAATTTCATTAAATATTTTGCGAACATTATCCACACCCATTATTAATCTCTCGATATCCGCTTTATTGGCAGCAGTGGGTGCTTCGCCGGTTAACAGTACCATACGGTTATAGCTGGTAACATTGATATGCACATTATTTCCAAATTGCTGGTGAATACGCCGTGAACTCTTCAATTCAATCGCTTCATCCTCAATGAACATGCCGGTGGTTCTGCGATCCTCTGAAGAATAGCTTCCGGATCCAGTCGCACAGCCAATTAAAAATGGCAGAAATATAATAAGTTTTAGCCAGTATTGATTGAGATATTTCATTTTATTGACTCCGCAGAATTCAAAATTTTATGCTCGATAATACAGTAAAATAGCCAGCCGACGAACAATCAATTACCTATGGCGCGCCGGGTAATGTTAACTGAACGGAAAAGATGAACACAGAAGAGTACCGGCATGCACTGAAGGGGCAAATAGAAAAAGCCGGTAAGCATGACAATTCAGCGGCTGTGCTGGGAGTCGCTGTCGGAGACGAACGTTATCTGATTCCCATGACGGAAGTCAGTGAAGTCATACCAATACCGAAATTAGTCCGCGTTCCGCTAACACAATCCTGGTTCATCGGTTTAGCCAATGTGCGCGGGAATCTCTATGGAATTACAGATTTAGGTGCTTATCTGAACGGTTATTCAGCGCCATTCAACATGAAATCACGAATATTGCTGGTCTCCCTTGGCAACAGGTTCTATGGCGGTTTTATTGTGAATAGTATGCTGGGAATCAGAAGTTTAGCCGAATTTACACCGCTTGAACCAAAGATAAAGAAGCTACCCCAAGGTGTAATTGCTCAGTATAAAGACGCCGAAGAACGACTATGGCGGCAATTGAGCTTGTTTGAGCTGATTCATGATGAAAGATTTTTGCATATTGCTCGTGAATGAATTGCTGTCGGAGAAATCTGCTGTGAGTGTGTTTTTTATAATTATTTGATGAGTGATAAAGAGAATCATGTCAACTACCCACATCGTTGCACGAGACAAGGCCAAGATTCTGGCCGAAGCGTTGCCATATATTCAACGTTTCCATGGCAAAACCATTGTCATTAAATATGGCGGTAATGCGATGGTGGAAGAAAACCTCAAACAAGGATTTGCACGTGATGTCGTATTGTTGAAACTGGTCGGCATGAACCCGGTGGTCGTGCATGGCGGTGGTCCGCAAATTGACGATATGCTCAAGCGTGTCGGCAAGCAGGGTGAATTTATCCAGGGAATGCGTGTCACCGATGCGGAAACCATGAATGTGGTTGAAATGGTGCTGGGCGGATCAGTCAACAAAGATATCGTGAATCTGATTAATCGACACGGCG
>CAZDYN010000116.1:0-7056 GCA_964509635.1 uncultured Nitrosomonas sp.
TTTTATGGCATGCAAAATCACCAAAAGTTCGAACTATTTAATGGCCAAATCTATAGCATACTTTATTTTTCAGAGAACTGATCAAGTAATTTTGTGCATGGCGATCACTCCAACTTTCAATTCCCCGTGGTCTTGGCCACGGGGTTGTTTATTTTTTTAGGGTATTGGATCAAGTGCAGTCCTGATTTTTCGAAGTTACGGAGTGTAACAACTGCACATGATTAACATTTGAATGTGAGTTGTGGATTATGCAATTGGGATAATACGCAAAGAGCCATGACCGAGAACAGACGCCGTAGCCACATTCTGAATAGTAATGGCTTTGGCAATGCGCTGTATGTCATTTTCGTTACCAGCCAAGTTAATATCTTTAGCGGCCGTACCGAAAGACCACGCATCGACTACGAACATATCGTATTGTGGACCATATTTGGCTCGGATCGCGGAACGATCGATGGTGGTACCCGGTTTTGTGTTTAATGCAATACCCAGTTCATTGTGTTTACCAACCAATTCTTCGTAATGTGCACCGGTGTCTTGCGCGGCTTGTACAACGGCGGTCCTGTCATCGGCGAAGAAATCAGCTTTACTTAATCGATTCTTGGCTTGTTGAGTAATGATTTCTTTTTCGGAATCAGTTAGGTTGATACCAAGCTGCTTTATTAATGAAGCGATATCGCTGATGCGTTCGGTGATATGTTGATAAATTGCTGGTGCTCTGGCACAAGCACCGCAACCGCAGCTACTGTGGTCATCACCGTGCACACCGGTTGAATGTCCCTTTGACTTAAGCGTTTTTATAGCCTGTACAGTTAGTTGTATCTCATTGATGTCATCGTCCGTTGAATTGCCGCCGAGATCACCGCCATACACTATGCTTAGCGTACCACCGGCGGCGCAAGGTGCATTCATGCGTGTGCCGTCTTTATTCGTGCGGCCATCGACACAAATTTCCGGTATTAAGCCAGTGACCGGGATATTGAACAAGCCGGCCGCGATGGCTTGGTACATCTCGTTGACTGTTTGGGGATCAACATCATTGCGATTTTGTGGTCCAATAGAACCTACCCCTAAATTGAATTTGCCTAGGGTAATGTATTGATCACTGAAACTATTGACGACAGCGTGTGGAGCTATATTAGTTTCTGAGATGGTTGTATCGGGTGTTGCTGATGCTGTTTCTTGGCTGCCTGTAAAATGTTTTAACAGATTTTTTAAACTTTCAAACATTTTTAGATATCCTTTGTAGTAATTGGTCAGTTAATCATAAGTTCTATTCTATACTTGCCATATTCAAAGTAACTCAAGTAGCGAGCAAACAGTGTCGCAGTTTTTTTAATCAATTTATTAATTTCTTAATTGAATTAATAAACTAGGCGTTGGGATTCTAACATTACTTTTCTTAACAACAGAGGATTATTCTGCATTTTTCTACTGTATTTTTGAAATAATCAGCCCATTTTATTCGAAATTTTTCTAAATTCTGCTAGTACTTCAATATGTGACGTATGAGGAAATAGATCGATTAATTGAATGTCGTTGATTGTATAGCCTTGTAGATTAAAGAACCAAGCATCGCGAGCGAAAGTTTCCGGATTGCAGGAAACATAAATTATCGTTTTTAAAGCCTTAAAGCTATCAAAAAATCCTTGGTGCTTTTTTAATCCGGCGCGGGGCGGGTCGAGTACCAAAGTTTCCGCATCGCGCACGGTTTTCTGAATATTTTTCCAGGTTAAAGGATTGAAAAGATCCGCAACTTGGGGAATTACTTTGGCGAGATTTTTAGTTTTCAGTGCTTGAATCGCATGGTGGTCGGATTCATAAGCGATCACTGCGGTACAGTCTGATTCCGCGATAATTTGTGTGAGGTTTCCCGAGCCGCAAAATAACTCCACCACTTTACCTGGATAAGGGTTTTGTGCGAGTTTTTGCCGCAACCAGGCTTGCATCCATTCATTTTGTTGCATATTGCCTTGCTTGAAGGGGCGTTTTTGATTGATGCGGATTTCATTCGCTTGCAGGTCATCATCCAGTTCGATGAAATTCCAATCCTGGTCGGCATCGGTTTGCCAAGTGGCATTGGGTAATTGCTGGATGGCAGTCTTTAACAGATTTCTACATGGATCGTTGAGTACCAGGCAGTCATTGACCGGTGCAATTTGATGAGAATTCTCAGACACAAAACCCAGTTGTGCGCCGTCTGTTTTGACCTTGCAACGATTGCGGTAACCATATAACTGCGGAGCGGGATGGACGGGGCCGATGTTGAATTGCGTTTCATCAAATCCGCTTCTTTTCATGGCATAAACAAAGCGATTCCTTTTTTGCTCGAGCTGGCTTGTATAATCGGCAATCATCCAGGGGCAGCCGGTGCAGGCGTTCTCTTCCAGGCCAATATACGGGCAAGCGGGAAGTTGTCTTTGCCCGGATGGACGGATGAGTTGAATGAGTCTGGCATAGGCGAATTTTTTATTGTTGAGCGGTTTGTCGATAATTTCAAATTCACCGGTATCCCCTGGCCACGTACCATAGACAAAATAGGAAATGTTATTCTGATCGTTTTTGACAACACCTAGGCCTTTTTGTGATAAATGTGTAACCGTGCCTTTAAATTTCATATTGAATAGTGAGTTATTATTTTGTTGATAGGGAAAATCCGTTATGGCGAATCCGTATGAAAATTTTAAAAAAGATCCCGAGTCACTCAAAGCGGATCTGACATCCTTGCAGTATCAGGTGACGCAAAACGCCGGTACCGAGCCACCGTTTCAGAATGAATACTGGGATCACCAGGCGGCCGGCATTTACGTGGATATTGTATCGGGCGAGCCGCTGTTTGCATCGATTCATAAATTCGATTCGGGCACCGGCTGGCCCAGCTTTTACCGGCCGATTCATGAGCAGTATATCCAACTCAAGAGTGATTATGCGTTATGGATGCCGCGCACCGAAGTCCGCAGCCGTTACGCGGATAGTCATTTAGGCCATGTATTCAACGATGGTCCGTTGCCCACGGGTATGCGTTATTGCATCAATTCCGCTGCGTTAAGGTTTATCAAGAAAGAAGACTTGCATGCGACGGGTTACGGAGAACTGGCAACACTATTTGAGAATAAAGCAGAAAAGTAAAATAAAAACAATCAATGACTGACAGCGACTCGTCCATAGAGGAATTACTCACTGCCAAGCGGCAGCCAACGCTATTCCATGCGGCAATATCTTTTGCAGGCGTATTTCTGCTGATTTCATCCGGTCTGTTTGTTTATCAGGTCAGTATTCATGCGATTATTTTTCTGGCGCTGATTTGGGTCAGTTTGCAGGCGCGCTGGCTGGGTTATTCGTTTACCGATATCCGGTGCATGATGGATGACGGCATCACCAGGGCACTGCCGGCGATTTATATTTTTCTGCTGATCGGCATGGTGATAGCCAGTTTCATGCAAAGCGGCACCATTGCAAGCCTGTTGTATTACGGCCTGGATTGGCTGAGTCCGGGCATTTTTCTTGCAGCCGGGCTGGTTTTGTGCAGCTTCATGTCGGTAGCCACCGGTACCTCCTGGGGGACAGTTGGAACAGTTGGCGTGGTATTGATCGGTATTGGCGATGCGATGGGTATTCCGTTGCCGCTTGTCGCCGGTATGATCATTTCCGGCGCGACGTTCGGCGACAAATTATCACCCGTTTCCGATACTACCAATCTTGCGGCCATGAGCGCCGGAACGAATCTTTACCGGCATATCGGCTCCATGCTGTATACCACAATACCCACCTTTATAATTGTGCTGGTCATTTTTATCATCTGGGGCACGCAGTATGATAACGCTTTACTTCCGCGAAATCACATTGATGAAATCCGCGCGGCATTGGCAGGTACTTACCGGCTGGATCCGGGTGTGACTTTATTGCCGTTGTTGCTGATGTTAGGCCTGAGTGTCAAACGTTATGCCGCGGAGGTCAGTATGTCGTGCAGTATTGTGCTGGCCATGCTGATTGCCATTGTATTTCAGGACAGGGATGGTATCGATGTGATCAATGCGCTGTGGTTGAATTCTGCGGTCGCGACGGGGATCGAGAGCCTCGATGTTTTATTGGGGCGCGGCGGCATGTATGGCATGGCCTGGACATTGCTGTTGTCCATCATGGCATTGGCGCTCGGCGGCATTCTGCACCAGGCCGGATTCCTGCGCGTTTTGTTGGTGAGCATCATTGCGCGGATTCAGCGTATCAGCACTTTAATCGCCACCACCATTATGTCCGGATTGCTGGGCAACATGGCGATGGGTGAAGCTTACATTTCGATTATTCTCAATTGCCAGTTGTTCAAAGGTGCATACCAGGAGAAAGGAGTGGATAGAGCGGTGCTGTCGCGCTCGGTGGAGGAAGGTTCAACGCTAACGGCGGGACTCATTCCCTGGACCACTGCCGGCACTTTCTATACTGCGACACTAGGCATCGCTACGCTGGATTATGCGCCGTATGCCTTGCTGAATTTGTTGAATCCTTTGATCTCCATTGGCATGGTGCTATTGGGAATTGGATTGTTGCCAGGCAAAAAACAGCATGGATTAAAATGAGGGATTTAAGTGAAGACAAGTAACTGGAAAAATATACTGATTATCTTATTCGCCCTGGCAGGCGGTTTTCTATTGTCATTCCTTGGCTTCGGATTGCTATGGAGCGGCATCCCGTGGCATTTTCAGTTAATCATGGCCGTGCCATTTCTGCTTTTGTCTTACGCGGTGTTTCGCTGGAGCAAGGGGAATATCGGGTTCTGCGCTTTTGTGGTTATCGGTGCTGCGCCGCTTGGCATGTTGATGACGCAATTTCGCGATACGAACGGTTCACATTTGATGCCAATCCTTGTTGTGGTCAGCTGGTTGCTGGGATTAACTGCCGGTTGCTATCTCGGGAAATTATCGCGCGGCACGCCATCCGGGTCTTCGCAAGATATCGCTTCATCCTAGCAAAGGCAGCGCCATGTATCGTCTCGAGCTTAAAATTCCCCCGGCAGTATTGGTTCTATTGTTTGCATTTGCCATGTGGCTTGCTGCGGAGATGGCTCCCTGGACGGCTGTGCAAATTCCAGGCAAGGAATGGGTGGCATTGGCATTATGGATGGCGGGGGGAGTGCTGATCAGTACCGGAATAATTGCATTCATTTCGGCAAAAACCACAGCCAACCCGTTGGCGCCGGAATTATCAACATCCCTTGTTACCAAGGGCGTGTATGGATTGACTCGAAATCCCATGTATACCGGGTTTTTACTCATGCTTGCAGCATGGGCGGCGTTTCTGGAAAACATTTTTCCGGCGCTATCGTTACCGCTGTTCGTCTGGTATATGAACCGATTCCAGATCATTCCGGAAGAAAAAGTGCTGTTGAGCAAATTTGGTGAGGAATATGCCGGATACCTGAGATCGGTTCGCCGATGGATGTAATTAACCCGAATATTTCATAAATTGGCGCGTGCTCTCACTTGCTTTTTGATTAATAAGAAATATTTTGCTCAACCGGGTGTATGAGTCACTACACCACTCTTTCTCAAAACTTCCCTATTAATCAAAATCCTGTGTGATCATCACGCGAATTTATGAAATATTCGGGTTAAATCATTTGGATATGTGAGCTCCGTAGCGTCGTAAAGCAATAAAGCAGATGATATGGGTTATAATGAGAAGTCCATCTTTTTAGATATTTTCTGAGTGTATATGTGCGTGTTTATTAACTAGGAAATTGTTTAATCTAGGACAAAAGTACTAGAAAAATCAGGAGTAATGATCTATTGTTTTCGACTCTACTCACAGTTATAGTTGAGTTAGCAGTAAGGGTTGTTGTTATTCCTTGAAATAATGTGTATTTAGTAGCGGAAAGCTTATTTGTAATTTCTTTTGGGGGTGTTTAAATGTCATTAAAAAAACTAACAGTATCAATTCTAACGGCTGGTTTCCTGATTTTTGGAAGTGGCGCTCAAGCAGCATTAACGCTTACCGGAGTGAGCTGTACAGGTACCGGCATGACGGGTTTTGACGATTGTTCCGGCGCGTGGTCTGGTAATAACGCTAATCAGGAAGCGGATGTTTTGAGTCAAATTTTTTCCGACTGGGGTTTAACTGTTGGAGCACCGATAGATGTTACGGGCAGTAATACAGGTAGCAGCGGCGTATTGAATTTTGCTAATATGACCGGCCCGTTTGTATTGTCACTTAAAGCCGGTGATGCGTTCAGTCTGTATCTTTTTGATGGCGGAGTATCGGGTATTTCTTCCATCAACTATGATACTTTGGGCGTTGGATTCTTCTCAGGTCCAAATAACAAAAACTTGCATGTTGGTCAAGGATTGTCGCACGCGGACATTTACGCTCCAGTTCCGGAACCAGAAACCTATGCCATGATGTTAATCGGTTTAGGCTTGATCGGTTTCTCATTACGTAATAAAAACAGATAAAAATTTTAGCTTCCCTTCTGGGTTCTTCTTAAGAGGGGCATTCAAAGAGAGATTCAATTCCTCAGTGGATTGATCTCTCTTTTTTTATTACCGGTCTTCAGGAAATTCTCTAGTGCTGTTTCCGTGGTTTGTTTTGTGTAAAAACATCCGCTATATCCATTTCTTTTTGCGGAAATAAACCAGCAGGCCAACGCTGATCGCAATAAAGACCACCCAGACTGCGGGGTAAGCCCAGCGCCATTTCAATTCCGGCATATATTCGAAGTTCATGCCATAAATACCAGCAATAAAGGTCAGGGGTATGAAGATCGACGCAAAAATGGTCAGAATTTTCATTGTTTCATTCAGTTTGTTGCTGATGCTGGAAAGGTAAATATCATGCATGGCGGAGATTCTTTCGCGGTAGGATTCGAGTGCATCGGTCACACGCAGCACATGATCGTACACATCCCCATAATAGCGCAGTGTTCTTTCTTGCAATAAGGGAGTATCGATGCGCTGAATGGTTGCCAGTAGCTCGCGTAACGGGGAAATATTACGCTTCATGGAAATCAAGCCGCGGCGGATCTGTTGAACGGTTTGCAGCATTTCCTTATTAGAATTGAACAAT
>CAZDYN010000117.1:0-7033 GCA_964509635.1 uncultured Nitrosomonas sp.
TGGATGTTTTTAATTTACTGTTACTGAGAGAGAAATTTATTATTGGGCGCGAGGGAAATAAAAAAACACCCCGCTAGAAATAGCGAGGTGCAAGGCTTCATACATATACTCTTTCTACGACGAGTAAAACAGAGAAGCAGCGATACGAAGTTAACGGAGCGTATTCATGGTACGTATAGTGAGTGTTGCGGTTATTTCTCACCTCCCTCTGGAATGTCTGAAATCTTTAGAACCCGATGCCAACATAACCACCAGCCGTCATACCACTCAAATTAACGTTATCTGTCCTGCCGGCTGTCAAGTGATAGCGACCCTCGATGCCGACAAAAAAATCCTTCCAGATGTTGTAATCAACACCCGCGCCAAATTGAACGCCTGGTGCCAAAACCGTAATGGACTCGGATGGTGGGCTCATGACGTGAACTGCCAAACCTGCAGGAATAATCCAAGGTCTAATTTTTGAACCTTCGAAAAATTTGATTTTAGGTGATGCGGATACCGTAAATTGGCTGACCGTTATATTAATAGGATTTAATGCACCGCCTGCTAACATACTCGGCGCATTACCTACCGCACCGTTACCAAGAACATGCGCGCCGAATTGCTTATACTCAAACATCAGTTCTGCAAAAACAGTCGTTTTGGGTAAAAGCCCCCACATGTCTCTGGTTAGCCCCCAATCAATACCTGCCCCCACATACCAACCTTGTTTATCAGATTGATCCTGAGCTCCAACCGGTGATACTTGACTTTGTATGGATACCCCGTTGCGATGATTCATCATGTGTGCAAAGCCACCGCGAAAGTGCAGCATTCGAGTTTTTTCTGTGATATCTGAGCCCATGCGTTGCGATAATGGATCTACCCTTTCTTCCAACGTAGCCTTTCTCTCTTCAAGAGAATTTACTTTCTGCACAGTCTGATTGGTTGTCTGCTCTATACTGTTTATTTTTTGCACAGCCTGAGAGGACTCAGATTTTATTTTTTGCAATTCGGATTGAATGGCCTGCAGGCTTTCTTCTAATTGCCTGATCGCTTGTGCTGCCGCATCATGGGCTAAAACTTGTGGTGCAGCCATCGTGAAAGCCAGTAAAAGCGAGCCCGCAACAAAATTAACGGCTAACTTTTCCTTTTGTAAAAAATACTTCATATAATTCTCCTTTAGAGGTTTAGTTTTTTTATGTGCTTTGAATAACAGTTGCAGCAGCATAAGAAAATATTTTTATACCGATCTTGATCTGTATCAACTTAATAGCAATCAGTATCTATTTCTGAAAATTTATGATTCCCGGTTTCAAGTCTTATCCATCGTTTCCACCCGTGGAAAATGCGCTGAAGGAGCCCAATGGACTGTTGGCCATTGGCGGGGATCTCTCGCCGCAACGTTTGCTTGAGGCCTATAGCCGCGGCATCTTCCCCTGGTTTAATGCCGATGAACCGATCCTTTGGTGGAATCCGGATCCGCGCATGGTGCTGTTTCCCGGCGAGCTAAAGATTTCCCGTTCGTTACGCAGGACGCTCAATAATGGGCACTACCAAATCCACACGGACCGTTGTTTTGCCCAGGTCATGCAAGCCTGTGCGGCGCCACGCAAAGGGCAGGCCGGAACCTGGATACATCCGCAAATGATCGCGGCTTATACCGCGTTACATGAAATGGGCTGGGCGCATTCCGTGGAAACCTGGATCAATGGTGAACTGGCCGGCGGACTGTATGGCGTCGCACTCGGCCAGGTATTTTTTGGCGAATCGATGTTCTCGCGTGTGCCGGATGCATCGAAAATAGCTTTTGTACATTTAGTCAGGCAGTTGCGGCACTGGAAGTTTGGTTTGATTGATTGTCAGGTCAGAAGCAATCATCTGGCCTCACTGGGGGCACGGGAAATTTCAAGGATGGAATTCGGTCAAACGCTAAATACCTTAATAACCGGATTCACGCCCGGCGGCAAATGGCACTTTGAATCTGTTTTGATCAAATCATGAGCAACACCCATGCTTAAATTTCACACCACCAACCCTTATTCCTGTAGTTATTTACCCGGCAAGCTGGCTTGCTCCGAAGTCGTCACGCCGGAATATCTTATTGATACGCAAGCTTACGGAAAACTGATACAGGCCGGTTTTCGCCGCAGCGGCCACTATACCTACCGCCCCTGTTGCGAACATTGCCATGCCTGCCTATCGGTCCGTGTCAATGTTAGGGCCTTTACCCCCAAACGCGCGCAACAGCGCGCCTGGAAGCAGCATCAGCATTTAACAGCCGCGCAGCATCCGCTGCACTACAAACCGGCACATTACAACCTGTATCAACGGTATCAGAGAACACGCCATATTGGCGGCGGCATGGACAACGATTGCCGTGAGCAATATCACAATTTTTTATTGCAAAGCCATGTCAATTCAAAACTGATCGAATTTCATGAAGGAAAGCAGTTGCGCATGGTGAGCATCATCGATGTGCTGCCGGACGGGCTTTCAGCGGTCTATACGTTTTATGATGCCGAAGTTACCCATGCGAGTTTTGGCACTTACAACATTCTGTGGCAGATTGAACAATGCCGCAAACTGGGGTTGCCTTATCTTTATCTGGGCTATTGGATCAAAGAAAACCGGAAAATGCGCTACAAAGCCAATTTCCAGCCGCTGGAAATATTGACCGGCGGCCGCTGGCAATTGCTCGACAGCGGCATTTTTTCGTGAAATTCATTCAAATCAATAACCGGTTCAGGATAAAATTCCCGCATGCTCTATACATTTCTCCGTCCGCTGCTGTTCAAACTCGATCCCGAATCCGCACATTGCATTACATTCGGCGCGATTGAACAGGCGCGCAAGCTCGGTTTATTAAAAAACACCTCGATCGCCTGCCGGCCACGCAACGTCATGGGACTGGATTTTCCCAATCCTGTCGGGCTTGCCGCGGGTCTGGATAAAAATGGCGAGCATCTGGATGCGCTCGCCGCGCTGGGATTTGGCTTTATTGAAATCGGCACCGTCACGCCGCGGCCCCAGCCGGGTAATCCGGCGCCACGCATTTTCCGCGTGCCGCAGGAACAGGCGGTGATCAACCGGCTGGGGTTCAATAATCATGGCGTGGACCGGCTGGTTGAAAACGTCAAACGCTCCGGTTATCAAGGCATACTGGGCATTAATATCGGTAAGAATTTTGATACCCCGCTGGACAAAGCGGTCGATGATTACCGCATTGGCTTGCAGAAAGTATATCGTTATGCCGGCTACGTAACCGTCAATATTTCATCGCCGAACACACGGAATTTGCGGCAACTGCAAGCCGCCGACGCGCTTGATCATTTGCTGGGTCAGTTAAAATCCGAGCAAACGGAACTGGCACAAATTCATGGAAAATATGTGCCTATGGCGGTCAAGATCGCGCCCGACCTTGACGAGGCGCAAATCCAGTCGATTGCTGCATTACTGGCGGCACATCGGATAGACGGCGTGATTGCCACCAACACCACGATTTCCCGGACGGGCATCGAGCACTTGCCGGTAGCGCAGGAAAGCGGCGGCCTCAGCGGTGCTCCGCTGACACAACGCGCCACGGCGGTTATCCGGCAACTGCATGACTTGCTGCAAGGCGCCGTACCGGTTATCGGTGTCGGCGGCATTATGTCGGCAGACGATGCGCAAGACAAACTGAGGGCCGGCGCCAGTCTGATACAGATATATACCGGTTTGATTTACCGCGGCCCGGATCTGGTCAAGGAAATTGCACGGGCTGTCTGCGCTGATCCGGCACAACAGAAATTTGATCAAGATTGAGATGAATCAGCAACTGATAGAAAAGATCGACACCATTTTGCCGCAAACCCAATGCGGCAAATGCGGTTTCCCGGGATGCCGTCCCTACGCCGAAGCCATTGCGGCAGGCCGTGCGGATATCAATCAATGCCCGCCCGGAGATCAGCAAGGAGTTGAGAAACTGGCGGAATTGCTGGGTGTTCCGCCCAAGCCGCTGAATACCGCGCATGGCTTTCCCCGTTCCGGCAAAGTGGTCGCCCGGATTGACGAAAATCTGTGTATCGGCTGCACGTTCTGCACTCAGGCTTGTCCTGTCGATGCCATCGTCGGTGCAGCCAAACAAATGCACACCGTGATTGGCACCGAATGCACCGGGTGTGAGTTATGTATCGCACCGTGTCCGATGGATTGCATCCATCTGATCCCGGCCGATGAGAAAATGAACGATGCATTACATTTATCAGCCGGAATCGTTAACAAGCAGGCTGCCGATCGCGCACGTTCACGCTATCACTTCAAATTGCAGCGGCTGGAGCGGGAAAAACAGGCTGGCAAGAAAACGCTGAAACCCAAAGCCATTGAGCAGCCGGAAGTGACCGGCACAGCAGCGGCAGAACGCAAGAAAGCCATTGTTCAGGCGGCGATCAAACGCGCCCTCGCCGCACGCACCCGCACAACCGGCAACAATTCACCGGCAAAACCGCATGAATTCAGCTAAACGTTACGAGATTTTTGCCTGCCTGAAATCACTCAATCCGCATCCGACTACCGAACTGGAGTACCATTCACCTTTTGAATTGCTGATCGCCGTGATCCTGTCAGCGCAAGCCACTGACAAAAGCGTTAATCTGGCAACCCGGAAATTATTTTCCCAGGCCAATACACCGGAAAAAATTCTTGCTTTGGGTGAGGCGGGTCTGATGGAATTTATCAAAAGTATCGGGTTATATAAAACCAAGGCGAAGAACATTCTGGCAACCTGCCAGTTGCTGATACAACAGCATCACAGCGAGGTGCCCCGTAAACGCGAACAACTGGAGAAATTACCCGGCGTCGGACGGAAAACCGCCAATGTGGTATTGAACACGGCATTTGGCGAACCCACCATCGCAGTTGACACGCATATTTTCCGGGTCGCTAACCGTACCGGTATTGCACCCGGCAAAAATGTTCTGGAGGTGGAATTAAAGCTGCTGAAAGTCGTTCCGCAGGAATTCCGCCTGGATGCGCACCACTGGCTCATTCTCCATGGCCGGTACGTTTGCAAGGCCAGGAAACCGGAATGCGCAATCTGCAAGATCAATCACTTATGTGAATTCAAAGACAAAAATATCTGATTCCACACATTATGTTTAAACCATCGAGAGAACAGGCACGTCAATTATTTTTTGAGACATGGCGCAAATACCGTCAGCGGGAAATATTATCCGGGATAGAAACGATTGCGCTTGAGATCATACTGCTGCATCCGGAATACCATGACATCCTGAACGATGCCGAACGCTATCTGGATAAGGATTATTCACCCGAAACGGGCGGCACCAACCCATTCCTGCACATGAGCATGCACGTCGCGATCAAAGAGCAATTATCCATTAATCAGCCGGTTGGCATTTGCGAGCGGTTTGCGCGCCTGCAACGGAATACCGCAAGCGAGCACGAAGCCGTGCATCAAGTGATGGAATGTCTGGCAGAGATGATTTGGCAGGCTCAGCGCACGCAATCCGCGCCCGATGCCGCTATTTACTTTGATTGCCTAGACCGGCAGTCAGATTCAATAAACTAACGAAAACGGGATAAATACCGACTTTTAAATTGGTATTTATCCCGCTCTTAAACTCGTTGCGGATACAGATAAATTTTTATTTGTTTGAATTCATCGTACCTGGCAGGCTTGAATAGTAAAAAGCCAGGTTTTCAATATCGGCAGGTGTCAGACTGGCAGCCATTCCAGCCATGATAGGATCGGTCCGGTTACCGGATTTATAATCTTTCAATGCTTTTACCAGGTAGGTTCTGTACTGTCCGCCAATCTTTGGAAAAGCGGGTGCCGGGCTGTTACCGTCAGCACCGTGACATGAGGCGCAAGCTTCCGCTGCTTTACTTTTACCGGCTTCAATATCAGCAGCCATCACTTGGCTGGAAAGTATCAAGGCTGCACCGCTTAATGCGGCAATTACATAATTCTTCATAATTCGTTCCTTGCGTAAATGACTCAATTAATTTTTAGAATAATAAGCAGCAAAATCTTCTATATCTTGTTGAGATAGCGTTTTAGCCAGAGCTGTCATGGTAGGATGGCTACGTGTGCCGCTTTTGTATCCTTCCAGTGCTTTAATGATGTATTCCGCGTGTTGTCCGCCCAGTTTGGGTACATGGTACGCGCTCGGAAAAGCTGTTTTATAACCCGGAATTCCGTGACAACCTTCACACATTGACAGCTTTGCCTTTGCCGCTGCTGCATCTCCAGCTGCTTGAGTCACCCCGGAAAATGCCAAAAGCATGCCCAAGGCAAGTAATAAATTAATAATCGATTTTTGTTTCATGTAAGCCTCCTTCTCTCAAAAGTTGAACTTTAAACGATGCGCCCGGTTTGGCCAATGAATAGTGTTAGCATGTCCCTGTTGTTTATAGGGAAATTGCTGTC
Organism: uncultured Nitrosomonas sp.; assembly: GCA_964509635.1. Taxonomy (GTDB): domain Bacteria; phylum Pseudomonadota; class Gammaproteobacteria; order Burkholderiales; family Nitrosomonadaceae; genus Nitrosomonas. The sequence goes on from CAZDYN010000117.1 coordinate 6,410, forward strand.
ATAAGCACTAAGTTTTTGTGGCAGATTTCGACTCCAATTCTTCCCATCTCGCAAGGCAGTCAATCAATTCATTCTCAATCGCAGCCAAGCGTGTTTGTAATGCGTTCGCCTCATCCGGATAATCACGATAAATAGCGGGGTCATTCAAGCGCAAGGTAATGTTCGCCTGTTCCTGTTCCAGGATATCAATTTTACCAGGCAGCGCTTCAAGTTCCCGCGCTTCCTGATAACTCAGTTTTTTAGCCCGGGAAGACCTGGGTGATTTAGAATCGCCGGTTGGTGAAGTTTCTGACTGCTTCGATAATATTTTTTGCTGACTGACATTATCTTCAAAATGTTTTGCGCGTATCCAATCTTCATAACCGCCAATATATTCACATAATTTTCCATTTCCTTCAAATGCAATTACTTGTGTGACGACATTATCCAGAAACTCGCGATCGTGACTGACCAGGAACAGCGTGCCGGTATACTCTTGCAGCAAGGCTTCCAGCAATTCCAGCGTTTCAATATCCAGATCATTGGTGGGCTCATCCAGCACCAGCACATTGGCGGGACGGGTAAACAGCCGTGCCAGCAACAGCCGGTTACGCTCGCCTCCTGAAAGCGATTTAACCGGTGAGC
>CAZDYN010000118.1:0-6940 GCA_964509635.1 uncultured Nitrosomonas sp.
AAACCAAATGCGAAATCGGATCATAACAAGGCGCGAGATTGAGATCGGAGAAGTCAATGGCGGCGATATCAGCTGCTTTACCAATGGTCAAAGAACCGGTAATTTCCCCTAGCCCCAAAGCATTGGCGCCATTCAAAGTAGCCATTCGCAATGCTTGATGAGCGGGCAGGGCATCGGCCCGTCCGCTGGTTGCTTTTGCCAGCAGCGCCGCCTGGCGCATTTCCTCAAACATATCCAGGCGATTGTTGCTGGCTGCGCCATCCGTGCCAAGGCCGACATTTGCGCCTTGATCCAGTAAAGCCGCCACCGGGGCGAATCCGCTGGCCAGCTTCATGTTGGATGAGGGGCAGTGCGCGATACTGCAGCCAAATTGCTGCATGAGTTTTATTTCATGGTCTGTCAGGTGCACCATATGCACTGCAATCAAGCTGGGGCTGAGTAATCCTAATCGCTGCATGCGCTCGATCGGCCGCATGCCGGCGGATTCCAGGCTGATGCGGATTTCATCCTGGGTTTCGTGCAGATGGGTATGAATCGGTGTATTGAGCTGTTCCGCGTAAGTCAGGATGCTGTTGAAGGTTTTATCGCTGACAGTGTAAGGCGCGTGCGGTGCAAAACAAAAGGATAGCAGCGGGTGCGGGTGATATTTATCGCGCAATTCCAGTCCTTTGGCCAGATAGTCATCCGCATCGCTGGCATAAGCCGTCGGAAAATCAATGACGATCATGCCGATGGCTGCGCGCATGCCTGCGCCAATGGCTGCCTCCGCGCAGGATTCCGGAAAGAAGTACATGTCGTTGAAGCAGGTAATGCCGCCTCTGATCATCTCGGCGCAAGCAAGCTGAGTGCCATCCAGTACAAATTGCGCATCAACATGCTGATGTTCAACCGGCCAGATGTGTTTATTGAGCCATTCCATCAAGGGAAGGTCATCGGCAAACCCGCGCATCAGCGTCATGGCTGCGTGGGTGTGCAAGTTGATCAGTCCCGGAATCAGTGCATGATCGTTCAGGGTGATCGTTTGCTTGGGCCGGTAACGCAGTTTGGCTTCGGATGCCGGCAGAATGTTCTTGATGATTCCTTGATCGATTGCGATGGCATGTTGATTCAATACCACTTCAGCGGGTTCGACAGGAATAATCCATTGCGCTTCTATCAAAGCGTCGATTTCTAGCCAATCATTCATGCGTTTTGAATATATGCGGAAAACAAAAAGCCCCGCATTACAGCAGGGCTCTGTGAAGAAAAATAAGATAAGAGTTGCTTATCCTGTAGCAGCCGCTTCAATTTGAAATGGCGGTCTGATGACAGATTGATCAGTCACTATCTTTAATGGTTCTCCGCGTTCCTGCCACTTCAATCTCAACACGGCGATCGGGTGCCAGGCAATCAATCAGCGCTTTGGTTTTCTTGTCTCCAACACAGCTATTTCCTGTTACAGGATTGGCTTCGCCTTTGCCATCGACAAAGATGCGGCTGGGATCAATGCCTCTTGAAACCAGATGGGCTTTGACGGCTTCAGCACGGCGTATGGAGAGGTTTTTATTGTATTCTTCCGATCCGATGCGGTCCGCGTAACCGACAGCGATGATAAGATCATATTGGAGGCTGCCTATACCCTGAACAAACTCGTTTAATGACTGGACGCCGGCTGGTTTTAATACTGCTTTGTCAAAATCAAATAATGCGTCGGCAGAGAAGGTGATTTTGTCAGGTGCGGTTGTGGCTGCTGCGGGTGCCGCTGCTGCGGGTGCCGCAGCAACTGCTTCCGGTTTTTTGACCAGATCCGGGTCGCACTCATGGATAGCCATGGCCGGCGTCCAGTAGTTGGTGCGCCAGCACAGGCCGGTTGTGTTTCTGACTACTACACCGCGATCATCAATACCGTAAGCTTCCGGTTTTGTTACAGTACTGCCTGCTTGATCGGCGCCTGCTTCATGTGCCAGGGCAGCACCTGAAAACATGGCTGGTATAAGAATCATTCCCATGAGAGTTTTTTTGGCTGATATTTTCTTCATGCTGTTGTCCTTTTTATGAAAGCTACGGTTCTAAGGGATTACTGGTAATTAAAAGCTGCTTTGCTATTAAGTCTGGAAAGCTTTTCCTATTCTACTCTTTCAAGTTTGTTAGTGTGTAATTATCAGTTTGATTGTTTGTTTGATTCAGCAATATGTTGTTTAATTACAACAAATTTATATTGTAAATGGTGGTGCGCGAAAGGCTTGGTATGGCCGAATGATCGGGTTGTCATTTTCGTCAACCAAATTAATGACATACGGTTAAAAAATTTTGTCTTGTGATTGAAATCAAGTCAAAGCCGGTGAATTATTGGCTTATCGGACGTATACTGTCAAACCGCCGGAATTGTGCGATACCGTCATCAAATTACCGGCAAAGAAAATTCGTCATGAACCCTTTAAATCTTCAAACATTGTTGTATGGTAGATGAAACGGCAGCCTTAACCTTGTCAGCACGGAATCTGTGCCGCAAATATGACCATCGCACCGTGGTTCATAAAGTTAACCTGCAATTGCGGCGCGGCGAGGTGCTGGGATTGCTTGGACCCAATGGCGCGGGCAAGACGACAACCATGCGGATGTTGACGGGTAATCTAGCGCCCAGTGCCGGCCATATAGAAATTTACGGTATCGATCTGCTGGATAAACCGCAGGAAGCTAAGGCGCACCTGGGTTATCTGCCGGAGATGCCGCCTCTTTATCACGATATGACCGTGGATGAATATCTGCTGCTGGCCGCCCGTTTGCATCGAGTCGGCAAGCAGGGTGTCAAAACGGCGCTGGATAACGTGAAACAGCGTTGTGGTTTGGAACATCGCGGCAGGAATTTGATCGGCACATTATCGAAGGGTTTTCAGCAGCGTGTCGGGATTGCACAAGCCATCATTCATAATCCGGATGTTATTATTCTGGATGAGCCAACAGTAGGGCTTGACCCCAATCAGATGCGCGAGATTCGTCAGTTGATCCGCGAACTGGGTGCCGCCAGCAGCGTTATTTTATCAACGCATATTTTGTCCGAAGTTGAAAGTGTCTGTGACCGGGTGCAAATCATGCATAGAGGTGATGTGGTGTTTGATCAAACCATGATGAAACTGCGGCAGCAGGGCGCCAGTCTGGAAACCGTATTTACGCAACTGACCCAGTCATGAACAAGCCGGGATTTTTAAGATGATCGTGACCATTATCCGTAAAGAATTACACATGCTGTTCATTTCTCCGCTGGCCTGGATATTGCTGGCTTTAATCCAACTCGTGCTGGCATGGGTATTCTTGGTGCGGCTGGATGCGTTTCTGGAAATACAATCGCAATTGTTGCAAATTGCCAATCCTCCGGGAATTACTGAGATCATTGTTTCTCCGGTATTTGCGATGGCCGCGATTATTTTGCTGATGATTACACCCTTGCTGTCCATGCGTTTACTGGCTGAAGAACGCCGTAACCATACGCTGACATTGCTCATTTCCGCGCCGGTTTCGATTGCCGATATCGTGCTCGGTAAATTTGCCGGTCTAATGATTTTCTTTACGGTTGTGATCGCCCTGATTGTCGCCTTATGCATTTCATTGCGTGCCGGCGGCGCATTGGACTTTGGTTTGCTGCTCAGTAACACGATCGGTTTGATTCTGGTTACCGCCTGTTTTTCTGCGCTGGGCCTTTATATTTCAAGCCTGACGGCACAACCGGCCATTGCTGCGGCGGGTTCCCTGGGGGTGTTATTGGGATTGTGGATGATTGATCTGGCGGCAAGCAAAACCGATGGCTGGCTGCACTATTTTTCTTTATTGCAGCATTTTGAACAGTTTAATCAAGGTTTGATTGATACCTTGAGTATTGCCTATTTTATTTTATTTACAGTGACTTTCCTGGTGCTGACAATCCGCCGCCTGGACGGGGAACGATTACATGGCTAGTCAATATCACAGTTATATAAATGACCACGTTGAATAAGAAATTACGGCTGCATTATCTGGTACAAAATGGCGTATTTGTCATTTTGCTATGGCTGCTGGTCATTTTGCTCGGCTATCTTGCCGTACAAACCCGGCAGCAATGGGATATCAGTCAGAACGGGCGTAATAGTCTGAGTGAAACCAGTATTGAGATATTGCAAAAACTGCAAGGTCCGGTTCAAGTGACCGCATATGCCACGGAACAGGATGCGCAATCGGGGGATATCCGTAAAATTATCGTAGACTTTATCGCGCTGTACCAGCGGGTAAAGCCGGATCTTCTGCTGGCATTCATTGATCCGGTGGAACAGCCCCTGCTGGCGCAGGAAGCGGATATTCAAATGAATGGCGAACTGGTGATTACATTTAATCAGAGAATTGAACATCTGAAGATCATCAACGAACAGGCGTTTTCCAATGCTTTGATGCGGCTGGCGCGTGCTGAGGACAAACTGATTGTGGCGCTGAGCGGCCATGGTGAACGCCGGCTGGATGGTAATGCCAATCACGATCTTGGAGAATTCGGCAAGCACTTGCGCACCAATGGTTTCAGCAGCCGGCAGTTGAATCTCGCTATTGAGCAGGATATTCCCGCACAGGCGGATATGTTGATAATCGCTTCGCCGCAAACCGATCTGCTGCCAGGGGAAGTGGATAAACTGCTGAACTATATTGACCGTGGCGGTAACTTGCTCTGGCTGGTTGATCAGGAATCATTACGCGGGCTATTGCCGTTAACAGAAAAACTGCGTTTGACGCTGACTCCGGGTGTTGTTGTCGATCCTCAGGCAGAGCGGCTCAAAGCGCCGGTTACATTTGCTCTGGGGGCGGTTTACGGACAGCATGTGATAACCAGCGATTTTGATTACATCACGGTATTTCCCTTTGCCCGCCAGATTACGCTTGATGAGAATGAGGAATGGCGCAGTGTTTCATTGGTTGAAGCGGCACCGCAGGGATGGGTGGAAACCGGCGATCTGGATGGTGAAATTGTTTTTGATCAGGCTGTTGATGTGCCCGGTCCGGTAAGTATCGCGGTAGCATTGACACGCCATATTCAGGATCGCGAGCAACGCATTGTAGTTGTTGGCAGCGGACATTTTCTTGCCAATACATATCTCGGCAACGGCAGCAATCTGGATTTCGGCATTAATCTGGTCAACTGGCTGACGGGCGATGAGGAAATGATGGTAATTCAACCGCGCGCAACACTGGATAGCAATCTGGCTTTCAGTGAGTCTGCGCTGACACTGATCGCGGCGGGTTTTCTTATTTTATTGCCTGTATTGTTTTTGGTAAGCGGGATTGTAATTTGGTGGCGCCGCAGGAGAAAAATATAACCATGACGCACCACGCGCGGCTCAATTTGATCATGTTTACTACGATTGCCGGTTTAATGGTGTTGCTTTATTTCAGGCCGCAACCGCAGGATGCTCCGGAACATGCCATTTCAAACAGTACTGTCGAAGCCGTGCAGCGTTTGCGCATTGTCAGGCAGCAATGGGATATTGCGCTGGAGCAACAGAATGGCCAGTGGCGTTTGACAGAGCCGGTACAAGCCTGGGCTGACGGCAGCAAGGTTGCGGAGATTCTGCAACTTCTCCAGGCCACCAGCCCGCAGCGCTTGCCGCTGGCCGATCTTGCGCGTTTCGGCTTGGAACGTCCCAATATGCAGCTGTATATTGACGATGACTATTTTGGTTTTGGCGGATTTGCTCCAACGACCAATCTGCAATATGTGGCGGCAGGCGATCATGTATATTTGCTTTCGCCGCGTTATGCGCTGGCATTGCCAGCGGGCCCCGGCGATTTGATTGACCACAAATTGCTGTTTCCCGGTGAAATTCCGGTTCAATTCGAGCTGCCGGATATTACGGTGACGTTGCGCAATGAAAATTGGCGCCTGACGTTGCAGCAACCAGGTGGTGTATTGGATGAAGACACGATAAGGCGTTGGGTTCAATTGTGGCAAACGGCTCGTGCCAACAAGGTTATATTGTCGAATGAATTGGATCCGGATTTTGTTGAAGCGGGTTTGGTGACAATCGGCTTGCAAGATGGGCGGGCAATCTCTTTGAAGATTCTGCAAACTGATTATTTAATCGTCTTGTTACGTGTGAATGAGGGAATTGGTTATCAGTTTTCTGCTGATGCAGGGCGGTCATTACTCCATCCCTATCCACTGAAATTAGACCATACAGTACCTGAGAGCTGATGCCGGAACTGCCAGAAGTCGAGACAACGCGGCGTGGTATTGCGCCTTATCTGGAAGGGCAAACGATTGCACAAGTAGTCATTCGTAATCCCAGGCTACGCTGGCTTATCCCGGATGATTTGCCGCTGCGATTGGCGGGATTGACAATTCAAGCCGTGACACGGCGGGCCAAATATCTATTGCTGGATTGTGGCGCAGGGACGTTGATCGTTCATTTGGGTATGTCGGGCAGTTTACGCATACTGCCGGTAAACTCTGAGCATTGGGTTGATCCGCCACGGAAACATGATCATTTTGACTTGATTCTAAATGATCGAACTATTCTGAGGCTGCATGATCCACGCCGTTTTGGCGCAGTGTTATGGCATACGGGGGATATTTTACGGCATGCGCTCTTGATGGATCTCGGGCCGGAGCCGCTGACAGCAGATTTCAATGCAGCGCAATTGTTTGAGAAAACACGAGGCTGCCGCGCCAGTATTAAACAAACATTGATGAATCATCATGTGATTGTCGGTGTCGGCAATATTTACGCGAATGAAGCTTTGTTTCTAGCCGGAATCAATCCCAAAGTCGCTGCTGGCAGGATTGGTGCGGCGCGTTATGAAAGATTGGTTCCGGCGGTTAAACAAACCTTGCAGCAGGCGATCGAAGCGGGGGGCAGCAGTTTGCGTGATTTTGTGAATAGTGACGGGACGCCCGGTTATTTTCAGCAACATTATTGGGTCTATGGGCGTGCAGGCCAACGCTGTA
>CAZDYN010000119.1:0-6931 GCA_964509635.1 uncultured Nitrosomonas sp.
GGTGCAGTCACAGGCTGCAGTGTGAATGTGCGTGCATTTGAGAGACACTACACTATTATGAAACTTTTTCACTTTTCAAAAGCACTTGCGAAGCTTTTTTCACAGCACCGGATTATTACAAAGCAGAATTACGCGCATTATCAACCGATAATTTCCCAATCATCGGCAGTGCCTGAGTGCCGAAATTTCATATGCGATGGGTATAACCTTACCTTCCGTGATCTTTAGTCCCCAGTCTCTCAAAAAAGAGGCTGACACATAGCGATCAGCCCAATGCGATCCGATTGTTGATCTGGCCCAGTGACTGTTCAACCTGGTCGACCAAAATAAGGCATAGTTCGCCATCCTGCAGATTGGATAGCGCCGCATCGATCGCAATGGCTTCTCCGACTATTTCGCTTATTTTTTGCGTGCGTTTGGCGTTGCCCAAGCCTTCCCGCAACAAGGTCAGCACTTCTCCATCCGCGCGTCCGCGCTGACACTGATCCTGATACAGCACGACCTCATCAAATGCATCACCGAGGATTCTTGTTTGCTGCCGGATATCTTCGTCACGCCGGTCACCTGCCGCACTAATAACCACCGAGCGTTTTTTCGACGGAATATTATTAATGGCACTCACCAATGCCTGGATTGCATCGGGATTATGTCCATAATCGGCAATCAGGGTTGCATTGCGGTAATTAAAAAGATTAAAACGGCCTGGCGCTGTCTGTGTATTGTTCACAAAGCCAGCCACGCCGGCATGAATAACTGCCCAATCCAGCCCCAGCGCCCAACCGGCTCCCACGGCAGCCATCACATTTTCTATTTGAAAGTTAATGGTGCCACTCTTCGTTAATGGGACTTCGTGCAGTGGTATCCTGTGCTCGCCGGTTTCACCTGCGGCGACGATACAATTATCCTCCACATAGATGACACGCTTATGCTGCGCACGGTGCAGCGCCAATACCGGATGATGACCGTCACGCGCAAAGAAAATAACTGCGCCCGGACAATGATCAGCCATACCGGCGACAAGCGGATCAGCCGCATTGAGAACAGCAAAACCGGTACCCGGCGTTACATTCTGTACGACAATCCGCTTTACCGCAGCCAGTTCTTCTACGGTATTGACATACGCCATGCCGAGGTGATCACCCATGCCTATGTTGGTCACCACGGCAACACGGCAATGATCGAAACCCAAGCCTTCGCGCAATAATCCACCCCGCGCGGTTTCCAAAACAGCGGCGTCGACATCGGGGTGGAAAAGAATGTTTCTTGCACTCTTCGGACCACTGCAATCACCGGTATCAATACACTGCCCGCCGACATAAACACCATCCGTACAAGCGATGCCCACACATTTGCTATCTTTTTCCAGGATATTTGCAATCAGGCGTGTGGTGGTTGTTTTACCGTTAGTTCCAGTTACCGCAATGACCGGAATACGCGCATCCTCTCCTTGAGGAAACAGATGATCAATAATGGCTTTACCCACCGCGCGCGCTTTACCGAAAGACGGCTGCAAGTGCATACGCAAGCCCGGCGCCGCATTAATCTCAATAATGCCGCCTCCCTGCTCTTCCAGTGAATTCATGACATTGTCACAGACGACATCAACACCGCAAATATCCAGGCCCACTACTCGTGCAGCAGCAACCGCGCGCGCAGCCAGCTCAGGGTGAACATCATCGGTCACATCAGTGGCCGTGCCGCCCGTCGATAAATTGGCATTGTTGCGCAGAACAACACGCATACCCTTGACTGGAACCGATTCCGCTGTCAATCCCTGTGCGGCCAGGTGCCCCATAGAAATTTCATCCAGATGAATTTTAGTTAACGAAGTGACATGCCCTTCGCCCCGCATCGGATCGCGATTGATTTGCTCTACCAATTCGTAAATACTGCGCACACCATCACCAATGACCTGCGGCGGATCACGGCGTGCAGCGGCAATCAGCTTATTACCCACCACCAGCATGCGATAGTCATGACCGGGAATATAACGTTCCACCAGAACCTTATCGCTGATTTCTGCGGCTATCAGGTACGCCGCTTTGACTTGCTCCGGGCTCACAAGATTTACAGTTACCCCTTTGCCTTGGTTGCTATCTTGCGGTTTTATCACCACGGGAATCCCGATTTCACAGGCCGCCGCCCAGGCATCTTCCGCGCTCGCAACTTCCCGTCCGCGTGGAACGGGTATACCAGCCGCATGCAACAAGGTTTTGGTCAATTCCTTATCCTGCACAATAGATTCGGCAACAGCGCTGGTCATATCACTTTCGGAAGCTTGAATGCGGCGCTGCCTGCGCCCCCAGCCAAATTGCACCAGACTGCCTTCCGTCAAGCGACGGAAAGGAATACCACGCGCAACGGCGGCTTGAACAATCGCACCCGTGCTTGGTCCCAGGCGAATATCTTCGCTAAGTTCACGCAAACGCTGCAAGGCATTCGTCAAATCAAAAGCAGTATCTGCAACGGCTGCGCTACACAAAGCTTGCGCCAGCTCAAAAGCCAGTTTGCCAACTTTTTCCTCACTATACCCCACGATAACGCGATAGATATCTGCCTCCGGTGTTTGCACAGTATGGCTGAAGGTTACTGTACAACCCGCTTGTACCTGCAGGCCAAGTGTGGCTAATTCAAGCACATGCGCAATCGTAATGGCCTCATGATGACCGGCTGGCTGAAGTAAGGATATCTCAGGAAAGCGTTCCCGCAACCGCGCCTCAAAACCGGGCATGGTATTGATGTTATTCTCGGATTCTCTACAAACGATCGTGGCTTCTATAGAGGTGTGCTGGCTCCATAAATTGGGTCCGCGCAATGCTCGGATACGCAATACTTTCATAACTTAATCCCTTGATTTTACAAAATAATTGGAAGATCCTGATTTTCTGGTTTATATTTTTCCTGACTGAAACCAAATGTTTCAATTCCAATCTGTATCAGATCAGTCGCTATATCTAACGCCCATGCAGCGCCTATAGCCGCCAATACGTTTTCTATCGCTTGCGTACCAGGTACTCGAGCTGCAGGTATCTCTCGCAGGTTGATCAGTGGTAATTCATTCGAACCGGTCACGAGCACAATGATGTCATTACGAACAATCACTGCGCGCTTACTCTGTGCCGGACCGGTTCCGTTGGTGCGATGTTGCGTAATTACAGGTAAGTCCGGCTCAATGCTGAAGTAAATAACTTCACCATGACATAATGCCGATATTTCAACCAGCATCTCATCTTTAGCATTGAGTACTGCAGCACCGGTGGGCAATTTCACACCCTTTTCCACATCATCAATGGCCGCAGCAGTAGGCGTTACGACATCGGCTTGTGTGCGTAACACGGTAAAAACCTGTTTAAGCGTTTCAATGCCATGCCGGCCCAAATGGCAGGCAGGGTCAACATTGGTAATCACGCCGACCTGGCAGCTATCGTATGCCAGCCCTTCGTTCAGTATGGCGTCAAAACCATTTTCAAAAACCGCAGCCTCAACAGTCGGATTCATCAGAGTACGGTTAGCTGCAGCCCAATTAGCGCCATTGTTTTTATCAATTTGCCTGTAATCCAGATAGAGTCCGCCACTACAAGCCAGACCGGTATGTTTACCGGAAAGAATAAGCAGCTTGGCAACCAGATAAGCAACGGATGTTTTTCCATAACTGCCGGAAATTCCCACGATGGGAATACGGCCGTTATCCTGCTCCGGAAACAAGTGATCGACGATTGCTTTACCAACGGGCCGAGGTGTGCCTATTGCGGGTTTAATATGCATCAACAGGCTCGGACCGGCATTGACTTCAACAACGGCGCCTTCTTGTTCACTCAATGGCCGCGAAATATCGCTGACGACCAAATCAATTCCGGCAATATCCAAACCAATAATACGGGCAGCCAGTGATGCGATAGACGCTGTACCCGGATGCACTTGATCCGTGACATCAAAGGCATGATTACCGTTGCGTTGAATCAAAACTTTGGTATTGGCGGGTACAATTGCGTCACTATGATAACCTTGGTGAGCGATTTCCATTTGCGCCGCGCTATCCAGACGAATCAGATTGAGTGGATGATCTTCTGTCGCCCCGCGACGTGGATCGGAGTTGATTTGAGATTCAATCAATTCAGCAACGGTTGAAACACCGTCCCCGGTTACTGATACCGAATCACCACGGGTAGCCGCTACGAGCCGTCCGCCCACAATTAACAAGCGATGCTCAGTGCCGAGAATATAACGTTCAACCAATACCCCTGTACCTTCTTTTAATGCCATGCGGTAAGCCGATTCAATTTCTCCCCGCTGGCTTAGTTCTATAAACACACCGCGCCCATGATTTCCATCACAAGGTTTTATGACAACCGGCATGCCGATATCATTCGCCGCTTCCCAGGCAGCTTCAGCACTCTCGACAATGCGCCCTTCCGGAACAGGAATGCCACAAGACTGCAATAATGATTTTGTCAAATCCTTATCACGGGAAATGCTTTCGGCTATGGCTGGCGTGCGATCGGTCTCAGCGGTCCAGATATGGCGGCAACGTGCGCCATACCCCAGCTGCACGAGATTTCCCTTGGCGATAAGGCGGGTGGCTGGAATATTTCGCGCAACGGCAGCATCCACGATGCAAGCCGTCGAAGGGCCAAGCCAGAGGGAATCCACTAAATCCCGGATACGCTGAATAGCGCCATCAACATCATAGAATGGATTTGCCGATTGCTGAAAATTCATCGCCGCAAGCACCAGCTCGCGCGCTGAATACATCGCGGCTCTGGTGATCCCGGCATGCCAGGCGCTGACCACAACCTTATATACACCGCGCACCGAAGTCTCCCGGGCTCTGCCAAAACCGCCGCGCATACCGGCCAGATTTTGCAGTTCCAATGTAACATGCTCAAGAATATGGCAGGGCCAGGTGCCCTCCTGCACTCGACGCAAAAAGCCGCCGCGCTCGTCATAACTGCACCTATGTTCGATCAGTGACGGAAGCCATTCCGACAATCTTTCATAAAAACCCGGAATCTTATCGGAAGGAAAATCTTCCAGCTCGCCGATATCAACCGTTGCTTCGAGTGCAGGATAATAAGTCCAGATATTCGGACCATTTAGATGCTTAATTTCAATAAACTTAATATCTTTTAAACGATTACGATCTAAATCTAGGCTGTCGGACATAAAATTTGAATCAGAAAGAGGAAATGGGAGTAACGCAGCTCCAGTGAATAGGTTTACAAAAATAAAACAATTTTTAGATATCCTATGCTGTTTATCCCTGAAAAACCTTCCTCCCCGGCATGAATGCCGCCGCCAAATCAGCCACGCTATTTGAATAGCCTATTTTCGGAAACCGGATAATCAGCATAAAATGAACGACAATCTCTCATCTATCCGGTTTTTCTGATTGACAAACATTTGTCTGAATCCGGAATATACTATTGTTTACTTAGAACTTTTAGCACTCTCATTATTTACAAAGGTGATCCTTGGAAGACGTGCCGTTGCACATCATGCTGATTGCATTGGTGTTTTTGTTAATCCTATCAGGCTTCTTCTCGTTATCTGAAACCAGCATGATGGCGATTAACCGCTATCGCTTGCGGCATCTTGCCAAGCAAGGTCATCGTGGCGCCCGGTTGACCGTAAAACTGCTGGCCAACACGGATCGGCTATTAGGTGTCATTTTACTGGGCAACAATTTACTGAACACAGCTTCCGCAACACTGGTAGCCGTTATTGTTGCAACTCTATTTACCCATGACGATTTTGCCTTGCTCATGGGAACGATCGCCGTGACCTTTGCCATCCTGATATTCAGTGAAATCACGCCCAAAGTCATCGCCGCCGCTTATCCCGAGCGGATCGCCCTGGCGGCCAGTTATGTATTGACGCCACTATTGATTATCTGCTATCCCATTGTATGGTTCGTCAATTTGTTCGTCAGCGGATTGCTGATCCTGTTCCGGCTAAAACCCCAGAAAGGCGAGCTTGAGCAAAAGATCAGCACGGAAGAACTCAAAACATTGGTACTGGAAGGCGGTCATTTCATACAGCATAAACATCAAAGCATGCTATTGAATTTGTTTGATCTTGAAACGATTACAGTTGACGATGTCATTGTCCCGCGCAGCCAGATCGAGGCCATTGATCTGGATGCGGATGATGAGGTTATTCATGCGCAATTACTGACTTGCCATCATACCCGCTTACCGGTCTATCGTGAGCGCATGGATAACATCGTCGGCATTATTCATGTCCGCAAGGTACTGAATCAAATGCAGGGAGGAAAAATAACGGCAGCCACGCTCGAGAAAGTCATGCGCAAACCTTATTTCATTCCGTCCGGAACTTCATTATTTTCGCAATTGCAGTTGTTTCAGGAAAACCAGAAAAGGGTCGGTCTGGTGGTCGATGAATACGGTGAATGGATGGGATTGGTCACACTGGAAGATATTATCGAGGAGATTATTGGCGAATTCACTACCCATGCGCCCACTCAGGCCAGCGCCTTCTTGAAACAGGAGGATGGCAGCTTCATTGTGGAAGGCAGCACGCAATTGCGCGAATTAAACCGCAAGCTTGGCTTTCAATTTCCGCTGGATGGGCCAAAAACCTTAAATGGCTTGATATTGGAGTATTTTGAGGATATACCCGAAGCCGGAACCGGTCTTAATATCGCCGGCTTCCCGATGGAAGTTATTCAAACCAAAAATCGCGTTGTAAAAACTGTTAAAATCTTTCCTGCCGTAACAGATGCAGAGGTAAAACTTCCAGAGTAATGAATAAAGTTTGCGGCGTGGCAGTTACTTTCAAAACGATCCGGGTTGGACGGAAATAACAAAAGCAGTTATCCTGTCGCCGGTAAACGGCATTAACAGTTTATTCATCAAAGCGCCCATAGCTCAGCTGGATAGAGTACCGCCCTCCGAAGGCGGGGGTCGCACGT
>CAZDYN010000120.1:0-6918 GCA_964509635.1 uncultured Nitrosomonas sp.
GTATTGATCGAAGAGCCTTTGCGTGTCCTGGGCGTGGTTGCGATTATCATCGTCGGCAAATCAATGGCGGCCATGCTGCTGGTTCTCATACTGCGCTATCCGCTCAATACCTCACTGATCGTTGCTGCCAGTCTTGGACAAATCGGCGAATTTTCCTTTATCCTGGCGGGATTGGGCCTATCGCTCGGATTAATGCCTGCTGAGGGAATGAGTCTGGTACTTGCAGGAGCCTTGATTTCCATTGCTTTTAATCCGATCGCGTTTGCCGTGATTGCGCCTTTCCGTAACTGGATATTGAAACACTCGGCTTTAGCCCGGAAATTTGAAAACCGTGATGATCCGTATGCCGAGCTTCCCATGACCACGGAACGTAAATTTCTGGAAGGCCAGGTTGTTCTCGTAGGCTATGGCCATGTGGGCGAACGCATTGGACAGGCGCTTAAACAGAAGGATATCCCCTACGTTGTGGCGGAACAAAACCGGGAACTGGTGCAGGATTTGCGTAAACAAGGCATCAACGCGGTGTCCGGTGACGCGACCGATCCTTCCGTGCTCATCCAGGCACACATTACCGATGCGGCCATGCTCGTCATTGCCATTCCCGATCCGCTGAATGTGCGCCAGATGATTGATACCGCGCGCACGCTGAATCCTGAAATTGAAATCGTATTGCGTACCCGCAATGAGGATGAAACAAAATTATTGCGCGAGGATCAGGTTGGCACGGTATTCTTTAACGATGAAGAGCTGGCCAAGAACATGACGCATCATATACTGCAACGCTTTAATGCAAAATCCGGAACAACGGAAAAGAAAAGTTAGGGAAACTCTGAATAACCCTCAATGTCATTCCGAACAAAGCAATAAATATTTAACAATCAATATCATATATTTATCGCCACGCTCGAAATGACAGGTATTCAGAATTTCCCCAGGAGTCTGCCGGGCTTAGGCCCAGTGGAATCATGGATTGGAATCACTTACGTTATGCAAACTTTTATGAGATGAGCAACAATGACAGAACAATTTTATGCGGGTATCGATCAGGATGAAAATGAGGGGCTTACGCATCTGGGGCGAGTGGTGCGTGATGCCTGGGTATTTGATATTTTGCCCGAAACAGAAACCTGCGCAGGCTGGAGTCAGGCGCAAATGCAGGTCTTGTACGAGAAAGTGTATGCCGCCTGGGAACCTTATGCGCACCTGCCAAGCCGTCTGCCGGATGAATTGCGCGACCGGCACACACGTCTATATACGCAGGCCATTGCACGGGCCAGGGAGAAAGGCTGGGATGCCGAATTAGGTGAAGATGATTAATGCTTGACTGGAAAATGAATAATCCGCGCCGCCCCATCCAGTCTGGTTTTATTGACCAGCATCTGCAATGCCAGCGGAAATTCACTTTGCAGACGCGTCATAATGGCTGACATGTTGTCACGATAGTAAACCGCCTGATAAGCAACCGGCTGGTTCAGCGCATCGCGCGCCTGCGGCTTAAAATTCCGCCATGCAATATCGATCCAGCACTTACGCTCTCCGTCAATAAACACAAACTCTTCATTATCGACAATTGCCATATACTGCATGCTGCGGATAGGAACGAACAAGTGCCGCGCAGGACAACGCGACAGCAAGGTAATAGCCAGATTATAAGTGCTTGCCGTTAGGTGGCGCGCTTCCTGGCTGATTTCAGGATCTCGATAACAGGTAATTTCCATAACGATTTCACGGTAATAATTTGTTTGCGCGCTTCCAATAAACCCGTGCACAGGCTTATTATCAGCACTTATATTAGCTTAGCACCGCTACGCAGAGAACGCCATTGACAAATTCGATAAGAAAGCATAACCATGTCCATCCAAAAACTTTTTAGCCACTTTCTCTCGCGTCTGGGACCCGGTTTATTGTATGCAGGTGCTGCGGTTGGTGTATCACATCTGGTGCAATCCACGCAAGCGGGCGGAATGTTCGGGTTTGAGCTGATCATCGCGATTATCATTATCCATCTGATCAAATATCCTTTCTTTGAATTCGGACCGCGCTATACCGCTGCAACCGGGCAAAATATATTGCACGGCTACAAGAAACTTGGAAAGTGGGCGGTATGGGTTTTTTTGCTCATAACCATAGCCACGATGTTTATCGTCCAGGCAGCGATTACCGTGGTCACTGCCGGGCTGGTCACGCATGTTTTCGGGCTGGAAGGTCTGGGCGGACACGATCCGCAGGCGGTTGCCTTCATCATCAGCAGCGCGTTACTGCTATTTTCCTTTACATTACTGATCGGCGGCCACTATATCCTTCTGGATAAATTGATAAAAGTCATTATCCTGATTCTTTCGGTGACTTCCATCGCGGCAGTGATCATGCTGTTATTCGATAACCCGGGCCATCATGAATCCGCAACAGAATTTTTCTCTTTTTCCGATACGGCTCACCTGATATTTCTGGTGACGCTGCTCGGCTGGATGCCTGCTCCGCTGGATCTCTCGGTATGGCATTCCATCTGGTCGCAAAGCAAGAACGAGAGCATTGGCGGGAAAACCAGCATGCCGGATGCTCTGTTCGATTTCAGAGTGGGTTACATCGGCACGGCATTCCTGGCAATATGTTTTCTGCTGCTCGGCGCGCTCGTCATGTATGGCAGCGGCGAAACCTTCGCCGCCGGTGGCGCGGCATTTGCCAGTCAATTGCTGAATATGTACGAACAGGCGCTAGGGAAATGGGCCTATCCGGTTGTTGCGATTGCAGCATTAGCCACCATGTTCAGCACCACATTGACCGTACTCGATGGTTTTCCGCGCACCATTGCCATTTCTCTCGAACTGTTGTTTCCACGGCGGATCAATCATCGCAATAACCAAAAAACTTATTTAATCTGGCTGCTCATTATCATCTGCGGTGCGTTATTTATCCTGTTCTTTTATATGACATCCATGCGCGAAATGGTAAAGATCGCCACGATAATCGCCTTTGTTGCGGCACCCATTCTGGCGATTCTCAACATGCAGGCAATGTTTAATAAAAGCGTACCCAGTGAATACCGCCCAGGAAAGTTGATGTTGATCTGGTGCTGGCTGGGAGTAATCGCTTTATCCGCCTGTTCGATCAGTTACCTATTACTTTAAAACATCCCAAACCCGACCTGATGCGCCCTACCCGCCTTGAGAAACCTGCTGCCACGCGTAACAGCCGGAAAACGATCGCAACCCTGTTACCCTATTTGTGGGAATTCAAAATCAGGGTTATTCTGGCGCTCAGCCTGCTGGTATTGGCCAAACTCGCCAATGTTTCGGTTCCGCTGGTTTTAAAGGAAATCGTCGATACTTTGGATCAACCGCGCGCCGCGTTGGCACTGCCGGTTTTTCTGCTGATCAGCTACGGTGTCTTGCGGCTATGCAGCACCCTGTTTGGCGAATTGCGCGACGCCATTTTCGCCAAAGTGACGCAGCGGGCGATCCGCCGGGTTGCGAACAAAGTATTCAGTCATCTGCATTCGCTGTCATTGCGTTTTCATCTGGAGCGGCAGACCGGCGGTGTTTCACGCGATATTGAGCGCGGCACGCGCGGCATTTCATTCCTGCTGAATTTTATGCTGTTCAATATCCTGCCGACGTTGCTGGAAATCGGCCTGGTGTTAGCCATATTAATCAGCCAGTACGATATCCGGTTTTCCATCATCATTTTCATGACCTTGCTGGCCTATATCGCGCTCACGCTGATCGTCACCGAATGGCGTATGATTTTCCGCCGCACCATGAATAACATGGACTCAAAAGCCAATACGCAAGCGATCGACAGCCTGCTCAATTACGAAACAGTCAAATATTTCGGCAATGAAGCCTGGGAAGCGCGGCGTTATGACGATCATTTGCAATCATGGGAAAAAGCCGCCGTCAGCAACCAGATTTCACTGGCCGCATTGAATGCCGGGCAAAGCGCCATCATTGCAACCGGCGTCACATTGCTGATGATATTGGCCGCCGATCAGGTGATCGATGGCAGCATGACGCTGGGTGATCTGGTACTGATCAATGCCTTTATGCTGCAATTGTATATGCCGCTGCATTTCCTCGGCTTTGTTTACCGTGAAATCAAGCATTCTCTGGCCGATATGGAACGCATGTTTACCTTGTTGAATGAAAACAAGGAAATCCAGGATAAGGCGGATGCCGAAGCACTGGATGCCGAGAATGCGGCGATCCGCTTTCGTCATGTCAATTTTGCTTATGACCCGGATCGTCAGATATTGTTTGATGTCAGCTTCGATATCCCCGCCGGACGGAATGTCGCGGTCGTCGGCCACAGCGGCTCGGGCAAATCGACACTGGCGCGCTTGCTGTTCCGCTTTTATGACGTGCAATCGGGCTGCATTCTGATCAATAACCGGGATATCCGTGATGTCACGCAACACAGTTTGCGCGCTGCCATGGGCATCGTGCCGCAGGATACCGTGCTGTTCAACGACAGCATTTATTACAACATCGCTTATGGAAGACCGGATGCCGCGCAAGAGGAAGTTTTTGCAGCAGCCCGGGCGGCGCATATTCATGATTTCATCGACAGCTTGCCGCTGAAATATGAAACCGTGGTCGGTGAGCGCGGCTTGAAATTATCCGGCGGTGAGAAACAACGGGTGGCAATTGCCCGCACCATTCTGAAAAATCCGGTTATCCTGATTTTTGACGAAGCCACATCGGCGCTGGATTCAAATTCCGAGAAACGTATCCAGGCGGAACTGAAACGCATTGCCCAAAACCGCACGACATTAACCATTGCCCACCGGCTCTCCACTATTGCCGATGCGGACCAGATTCTGGTAATGGATCACGGCCGCATTATCGAACGCGGCACCCACCAGCAATTACTCGCAATCAGCGGCACATACGCGCAAATGTGGGAATTGCAGCAGCAGGAAGAAGTTGATCAACGCAAACAGCAAAGCGTTATTTCCGGATAGCTGCCAACGGCCCGCCCCGGCGCTATTCCATCCCGCCGATCATCCAATGATTGCACCTCGGCTGGCTTACGCACTATCCCTTCGAAGCCAATCCCGGAATAGATAAAAAAACTGGAAATACAGGGAAAACTATCCTTATCTCCAGAAATGAATTTTGCAATGATGTGCTAACTTCTCACTCCAGAATCTGCCATCAATAAATTGCATAAATTACATTCCTGGGAGTCACCGCAATGCTCGTTACTATTGGTTATGTCATTATCATTATCTCTGTATTTGGCGGCTTTGCGCTGGCGGGCGGCCATCTTGCCTCGTTATGGCAGCCGGTTGAGCTTCTTATGATCGGTGGCGGCGCTGTCGGTGCATTCGTGGTCGGCAATTCAAACAAGGCCATCAAGGCCACTCTGAAAGCTTTACCGACTGTTTTTAAAGGCTCCAAATATACCAAAGCACTCTACATGGACTTGATGACACTGCTCTACGAAGTGCTGGGAAAAATTCGTAAAGAAGGATTGATGTCGATCGAAGGGGATGTGGACGATCCTGAAAACAGTCCCATTTTTGCAAAATATCCGGATATTCTGGCTGATCACCATATCACCGAATTTATTACCGATTATTTGCGATTAATGGTCGGCGGCAATCTTAATTCCCTGGAAATAGAAAGTCTGATGGATAGCGAGCTGGAAACGCACCACCAGGAAGGCGAAGTGCCGATACATGTGATCGCCAAACTCGGTGATGGATTGCCGGCTTTCGGTATTGTAGCCGCGGTGATGGGGGTGGTTCATACCATGGAATCCGTTCATCTTCCTCCGGCGGAACTGGGCATTTTGATTGCTGCCGCTTTGGTGGGCACTTTCCTGGGAATCTTACTCGCTTACGGATTTGTCAGCCCGCTCGCCGGCAAGCTTGAACATAGCCTCCATGAATCCAGCAAGCTGCTGGAGTGCATCAAAATCACATTACTGGCCAATCTAAACGGCTATTCGCCGGTACTGGCGGTTGAGTTTGGCCGTAAAGTGTTATTCACGACAGAAAGACCTTCTTTCCTGGAACTGGAAGAACATGTCAAACAAAGCAAAGCAAAGTAATTATTGCAACATAACATCCAATTTGAATTGCGAGTATAGATATGGCAGATGATCTTGCACAGCGCCCGATAGTCATCAAACGCATCAAGAAGGTGGCGGGCGGCCACCACGGCGGCGCCTGGAAAATTGCCTATGCGGATTTCGTAACCGCCATGATGGCCTTCTTCTTGTTAATGTGGTTACTGGGATCCTCAACCAAAAGTCAATTGGAAGGTATTTCGGAATATTTTAAAACACCGTTAAAAGTTGCCATGATGGGCGGATCATCCATTGGTGAAAGCAGCAGCGTGCTCAAGGGCGGCGGAACCGATCTGACGCGCCAGCAGGGTCAAGTGCAGAAAGGTGTTATCAAGGATGATGAAACCAGTGAGAAAGCCAGAAAAATCATCCGGGAGCGCGCGGAGCGCATAAGATTGGAAGCACTCAAGAAGAAAATAGAAGATGCCATTGAAGCCAATCCGGCATTAAAGAAGTTTGCCAATCAGTTATTGCTGGATATCACATCGGATGGCTTGAGAATTCAGATTGTCGATGAGCAAAACCGCCCCATGTTCGCACTGGGGAGAGCGGAGTTGCAGCCTTACACCAAAACCATTTTGCGTGAGATTGGCAAAATGCTCAACGAAGTCAACAATAAAATCAGTCTTTCCGGTCATACCGACGGCAAACCTTTTCCATCCGGTGACAAGGGCTATAGCAACTGGGAATTATCCGCCGATCGCGCAAATGCTTCCCGGCGCGAACTAATCGTCGGCGGTATGGATACCGACAAAGTTCTGCAAGTCATTGGCTTGTCTTCAGCGGTGCTCTTTGACACAGAGGATCCGCTTCACCCCGTCAATCGCCGGATCAGCATCGTCGTTA
>CAZDYN010000121.1:0-6902 GCA_964509635.1 uncultured Nitrosomonas sp.
ATTAACAAAGAATCCATCAATCACTGTGATATCACCATATTTCCAGAATATCGTACCTAAGCCACGAGTACCACCAGCAAATAACCATGAATACAATTCATCAATATAGTATTTGCGATCCAACAAGGTATATAGCGGACCACAGCGGTCTTTTATTTTTCTAGGAATGTCGGTTCTTGCGCTATATAAAAACCATGCAGTGAAAATACCTGCCATTGATAGCCAGAACGGTGCTGTAGATAAAGCATGTAACATCATGCTGCCGATGCCGGTAAATTCGGCGCCCAATTTTTCTATTGCTTCGTGTTGCGGTAATACATAAATCACATCATTGAAGTAGTCACCAAATACCATAGGGCCGATCAACCATCCGGCAGCAATTGTCGGTATGGCGAGAATAATGAGCGGTAACGTTACCACCCAAGGTGATTCGTGTAAATGCTCTTTCGTGTGTGTATCCATCCGTTCTTGACCATGGAATGTCATGAATATCAAACGGAAGGTATATAAGGCCGTTATAAACACGGTTGCTAAAACACAAAAGTATGCAAAACTGACACCGGGAATATTAGCAAAGTGAACAGCCTCAATAATCGCATCTTTTGAGAAGAAACCAGAAAAACCTGGCACACCTGCACTGGCCAACGCCGCGATGAACATCGTCCAGTAGGTAATTGGCATGTATCTTTTAAGTCCCCCCATCTTCTGCATATTTTGCTCATGATGCATGGCGATGATGACAGAACCCGCTCCAAGAAATAAAACAGCTTTAAAGAAAGCATGCGTCATTAAATGGAAGATTGCTGCGGAATATGCCGATGCCCCTAAAGCAACCGTCATGTAGCCTAATTGCGATAGAGTAGAATAAGCAACAACACGTTTAATATCGGTTTGTACAACGGCAACAAGCGCCATAAACAGTGTGGTAATTCCGCCAATTACCAATATAAATGATAACGCTATATCAGATAATTCAAATAACGGAGACATCCGCGCTACCATAAAAATACCCGCTGTCACCATTGTAGCAGCATGTATTAATGCGGAGATTGGTGTAGGGCCTTCCATTGAATCGGGCAACCACACATGCAAAGGAAATTGTGCCGATTTACCCATCGCCCCTATGAACAATAATATACAGATCATGGTAATGACCATCCATGACATTCCCGATATTATTTCAACCTTTTCATCCACCATTCCAGGTGCTTGTACAAAAACAGAAGCATAGTCGAGTGTGCCAAAATGCATTAGTACCATGGCAATACCGAGGAGAAAACCAAAATCACCTACGCGATTTACTAAAAATGCTTTCATATTGGCATAAATGGCTGTCGGTCGGGTATACCAAAATCCAATTAATAAATAGGACACAAGACCGACAGCTTCCCAGCCGAAAAATAATTGCAAAAAATTATTCGACATCACCAGCATCATCATTGAAAAAGTAAACAATGAAATATAACTAAAAAATCGCTGGTATCCGGGATCGTCATGCATGTAACCAATGGTGTAGATGTGCACCATCAGAGATACTAAACTGACAACAACCATCATGGTTGCAGATAATTGATCAATTAAAAAACCGATCTCGAATTTCGTATCGCCTGTAACTAACCAAGTGTAAACGCTGCCGTTATAGCTGTTGCCTTCCAACACATCCAGAAAAATTACGATAGATGCCAATAAGGATACAAAAACCAATGCAATTGTTGCACGATGGCTCCAAACAGGACCTATAAAGCGTCCCAACAATCCGGCTATAAGTGCTCCAATCAGCGGAGCCAGCGGCACCAGCAAGTAAATTTTTTGCATCTCAGTCAATAATTCTTTATTAATTATAAGTTCTTGAATTCATATTTATATTTCGCACTAACCTTTGAGTTTATCCAGATCGTCGACATTGATTGTTTGCATATTGCGAAATAATACAACAAGAATTGCCAATCCAATGGCTGATTCCGCTGCCGCAACTGTCAAAATAAAAAACACGAAGATTTGTCCTGATATATCCTGTAGATAGTGTGAGAAAGCCACAAAATTCATATTCACAGCTAACAACATCAGCTCAATCGACATAAGCAAAATAATGACATTTTTTCTATTAAGAAAAATACCAACCAGACCAATAGCAAATAGAATCGCCCCGAGCACTAGATAATGAGATAACGATATCAAGGTAATTCCTCTTCTTATATTTTATAAATCACTAATGAGAACTATTGAATGATTCTGTCATTCCTTCTTTTCAGCAGACATCGCTACCACGCGTAACCGATCTTCTTTTCTCACTTTAACTTGCCGAGATGGATTAGGTGATTTTTTGTCCTCGCGATGCCGCAGAGTCAATGCTATTGCAGCAACCATTGCAACCAATAACAGTACAGCCGCCAGTTCAAAGGCATACACATATTCGGTATATATAAGGCGGCCTAGTTCTCTAGTATTATTGTAATCAGCATCTTGCGGCCTGGGTATTGGCATCTCTTCGAGTCCAAAATATTTACCCACTAATACTATCGACATTTCCACTACCATAATCATTGCAATGACCGCACCAAACGGAAACCATTTCCAAAATCCTTCACGCAATCTATCGAGATTGATATCCAACATCATCACTACAAAAAGAAACAATACCATGACAGCACCAACATAAACTAGCACCAAAGTAATTGCCAGGAATTCCGCCTCTAAAAGTAGCCATAACCCTGCACTATTTACAAACGCAAGCACTAATAATAGTGCCGAATTAACTGGATTACGTACAGTAATCACACCAAGCGATGACGCAACCAGAACAGTTGCAAAAATATAAAATAGAATGTCTTGAAAATTCATTTGTAATTTACCAGCGCATTTCAGCGATAAGGCGCATCGGCTTCCCGATCTTTGGCAATCTGCTCTTCATAGTGATCACCGATAGCCAATAACATTTCTTTGGTATAGATCAAATCACCCCTTTTTTCTCCGTGATATTCCAATATGCGCGTTTCGACAATTGAATCGACGGGGCAGGATTCTTCACAAAACCCACAAAAGATGCATTTACTCAAATCAATATCATAGCGTGTGGTTCTTCGCGTACCATCCGCACGCAATTCTGAATCTATCGTAATAGCCATGGCAGGACAGACCGCCTCACATAATTTACATGCAATACAGCGTTCTTCGCCATTCGGATAGCGGCGCAATGCGTGCAGACCACGAAAACGCGGCGATTGAGGCGTTTTTTCTTCTGGAAAATGCACGGTTATTTTGGGTTTGAATAAATACCGGCCGGTAACCGCCATACCTTTCAGCAGTTCAAACAACAAGAAAGTACTGAAAAACTTTTTGATACGATCCATTGTATTTTCTCTATTTTAAAACCAGATATTTAACGGAAAAGTATTTTTTATTGATTCAGGCAGTTGCATAATTGCACCCAATAAAACAATCCATATTAATGTAATTGGAATAAATATTTTCCAACCCAATCGCATAATCTGGTCATACCGATAACGTGGAAATGTAGCCCGAAACCATAGGAAAAAGAACAGGACAAATGCAATCTTTAATAGTAGCCAAACAAGACCAGGAATCATTGTAAATGGCGCCATATCCACCGGCGGTAACCAACCGCCCAGAAACATAATGGCTGTCAGTGTTGCAACCAGTATCATATTGGAGTATTCCGCCAGAAAAAATACGGTGAAGGCCATTCCTGAATAATCAACATGGAATCCTGCAACAATTTCCGATTCACCTTCCGCAACATCAAATGGCGCACGGTTTGTCTCGGCTACGCCTGAAATCAGATAAACCAAAAACATCGGAAAGAGTGGAATCAAATACCAATTCAACAGACTGTTGCCTTGTTGCCCATTCACTATATCGCCCAGATTCAAACTCTGCGACATCATTAAAACACATACCAATGCGAAACCCATGGCCAGCTCATATGATACGACCTGAGCAGCAGAGCGCATGGCTCCTAGAAAGGCATATTTGGAGTTTGACGCCCATCCAGCAATGATAATGCCGTATATTCCCATTGACGTCATCGCCAGTATATAAAGTAGCCCTGCGTTAATATCAGCGAGAACCAGTTCAGGTGAAAAGGGAATCACTGCCCATGCTGCCAGTGCCGGCATGATTGTTAATACAGGTGCCAGAATAAAGAGAAATTTGTTGGCGCCCGTAGGAATTATAATTTCTTTCATGATTGCTTTAACTGCATCAGCAATCGGCTGCCCCCATCCCCGCAACCATGGTATGCCAAAGAAAGTTACCCTATTTGGCCCTACTCGGATTTGCATATAGGCGATTATCTTGCGTTCCGCAAAAGTCAGATAAGCAACACCCAATAGCAATGGAACAACAATAGCAAAAATGAATGTCAAGTTTGTGGCTAATGAAAATAACATGGAACCCCATTCCATTCCAAATAACTCCACAAACTGTTGTTGAATGTTCTCCATTAATAAACTCCAACCTTTGCCATTACAGTTTTTCCACTGCTATTTCGCCGAACAAATCACCCAATGCAGCTGTCTTCGGGTGTGCACACGCTATGCGTATACATTTGGCAGGTAATTTTTCATCATGAGCAGCTTCAAGTTGAATGAATTCTTCACCCTGCTTAACTTTGATCTGTTCGCCGGCAGTAAGATCCAATTCCTTCATCATTGCAGCTGACATCCATGCTTTTGGCAACAACGCATCATAGGTGGCCTGTAAAGATTCGGCGCGACGAACAATTGGATCTGTCCGATAAATCGGCACTTCACCGATGCGGTGTATACTCGAACTCTCACATATCGAAATCTCAGTATCGATATTTTTCATCGCATTATTTAGATAATGATTAATTTCTATACCGCTCGGAAAAATTTCTGCACGAACTTGCTCTGGTGTTTCATAATCAAATTTTTCCAATCCTAGCAAATTAGCTAATACACGCAGCACTTTCCAAGCTGGACGAGCATCTCCTAACGGCGACACAACACCATTAAAGCTCTGTATCCTGCCTTCCGTGTTCACATAAGTGCCAGATGTTTCAGTAAATGGTGCTATAGGCAATAGCACATCCGCATATTCTCTGGCGCTTCCTTGATAAACACTCATCGCTACTACAAATTCACATGATTTGATTGTTCTGAGCGCTTTCTGAGAATTATAAGTATCAAATTCCGGTTCCACATTCATCAATATAAATGCTTTACATTTTTTCTCAGACTGATCGCTACTGAATCCCAGCATTTGCGCCGCATTGAATCCAGCTTCCACATGCTCCAATTTCGCCGCTCTCGACACACTATTGATATCCGGTATTGCACCTGCTAGATATGCACCTACACTATTTGCGGCTTCACCCAGTACACCCATTCTTGCTCCTGTCACCTGTGCAATCAAGTTTGATAGCATGGTAATCGTCGAATAATCGGGATGATGCTGTGATAAATTACCTAGATAAATTGCTGCTGGTGTATTTTCGATCAAACTGGAAGCAATGGCAAATGCACTGGCTGTACTTGAAACACTTAAAGAATTGACCAGTTGCTGCAATTCAATCGTCTGTTCAGCACCTTTTATCTCAACCGTGGCCTTTAGGATTTCTGCCAATGCTTTTACCATTGAGTTCGGTGCTACTACCACCTTGTTCTCTATATGAATCAATAAATCGTCATCTACCGGATTTACGATATTCAATTTCGTGCCATTTTTAACGGCCTGCCGCAAACGCTGTGCAATAAGGGGATGATCTTTACGGAGTGTACTGCCAATTATCAGTACGGATTTTAACCGGGATATATCAGCAATGCTGGTACCCAGCCACGGAATTCCCTGCAATTTTTTATCGGCACGGAAGTCTGATTGACGTAAGCGATGATCAATGTTGCCGCTACCCATAGTGCGTAATAATTTCTGCAATAAATACAGCTCTTCCGATGTGCTATGTGCAGACCCGATCGCAGCTAAACTCTCCGCACCATATCTCTGTTTAATCATCTGCAAAGAATTAGCGGTAAATTCCAATGCCTCTTGCCAATCACATTCAGACCATTGACCATTCTGTTTAATCATGGGACGCGTCAATCTATCCTCAGAGTTTAATCCCTCATATGAGAATCGATCTTTATCCGATAACCAGCATTCATTAATCTCTTCATTATCGCGCGGAAGTACTCTCATGACACGGTTCTGTTTAACTTGAACAATCAGGTTTGACCCTAAACCACAATGCGGACTGATCGATTTTCTACGAGACAGCTCCCAAGTTCGCGCTGAATAACGAAAAGGTTTACTGACCAATGCGCCAACAGGACAGAGATCAATCACATTGCCAGATAATTCAGAATCAACAGTTTTGCCTACAAACGAAAGTATCTCGGAATGTTCACCGCGCCCCGCCATTCCAAGCTCCATGATTCCAGCAATCTCCTGACCGAAGCGAACACAACGCGTACAGTGAATGCACCTTGTCATATCTGTCGATATCAACGGCCCCAGATTTTTATTGACGACGACTCGTTTCGCCTCAGTGTATCTTGAACCACTTGCTCCGTACCCGACAGCCAGATCTTGTAGTTGACACTCACCACCTTGGTCACAAATGGGACAGTCCAGTGGGTGGTTAATTAACAGAAATTCCATGACGCCTTTTTGCGCAGTCACAGCTTGCTGCGAATGTGTATAGACCTTCATACCATCCATAACGGGCGTTGCACAAGCGGGCAATGGTTTAGGTGCTTTCTCTACC
Source organism: uncultured Nitrosomonas sp. (assembly GCA_964509635.1). Classification (GTDB taxonomy): domain Bacteria; phylum Pseudomonadota; class Gammaproteobacteria; order Burkholderiales; family Nitrosomonadaceae; genus Nitrosomonas. The sequence goes on from CAZDYN010000121.1 coordinate 6,746, forward strand.
TGCACGAGGCACATGCGGCAATTGGCTGCAATGGATAATTTCTTGTGGTAGCAAAAATGTGGAATATACACACCAATCTGCTTGGCACCATCCATGATGGTGCTTCCTTTAGGTACATATACTTGCTTACCGTCTATTTCTATATTGACCATCGGCT
>CAZDYN010000122.1:0-6850 GCA_964509635.1 uncultured Nitrosomonas sp.
TTCGGGTTTATCGATCTTATTGACCCCTACAATAATGGGAATCTAAGCTGCTTTGGCGTGATGAATCGCTTCGATGGTTTGCGGCATGACACCGTCATCCGCGGCTACTACAAGAATGACGATATCAGTGATTTTTGTGCCGCGTGCACGCATGGCAGTAAAGGCTTCGTGCCCAGGCGTACCCAGAAAAGTGACCATGCCGTGATCGGTTTCCACGTGATAAGCACCAATATGCTGAGTTATTCCGCCAGCCTCACCACCGGCAACACGGGTACGGCGAATGTAATCGAGCAACGAGGTTTTGCCGTGATCTACGTGTCCCATGACAGTCACTACAGGAGCACGCGGAAGCAATTCCACATCAGTGGATGTTGTTTCGTGATCCGCAAGAAAGTTTTCGGGATTATCCATTTCCGCATATTTTGCAATATGCCCCATTTCTTCAACAACAATCATGGCGGTATCTTGATCCAGCATTTGATTGATTGTCACCATACTGCCCATTTTCATCAGTACTTTAATGACATCGGCCGCCTTCACCGACATTTTCTGCGCCAGTGCGCCCACGGAAATAGTTTCAGGAACCATGATTTCACGTACGATAGGTTCCGTCGGCGCGGAGAATCCATGAATATTTTGTTCTTCCGCATGAGCCGGCTTGCTGTGCTTATCTCTGCGCGTGCGCCAGCCTTGTTGACCGTTTGAGAGATCACCGCGGGTTTTAACACTTCGTTTCTTGACACTCTCATCTTTCCAGACAACTTGTTGTTTGGCTGGTTTCTTTTTCTTGTCCACTTTTTCTTCCGGCTTTACCGCAGGTTTATGCAGTGTGCCGTCGGTCGAATTCAAATGAGAATCTGTGTCGGCCGCTGGTTGTTCGTGTCCAGTTTCCTTGGCGGTTGCGGGTTGAGCGACGGTTGCCGGTTCCACAGGTATGGGCGGCACTGATCTGACCGCTGACTGTGTCTCTTCAGCAGCAGTTCCGGATTCTGTAATCTTGTCCTTTGCAGTATCAATTGTTTCGGATTTTTTGCGTTCTCTTTTTTGTTTGACTTCTTCGGCCTGGCGTGCAATTAGTTCGGCCTGCTTTCTTGCTTCTTCGTTGCGCAGAGCTAGTTGTTCGGCGTCAATAACCGATTCCCTGACCGGCTGGTTTGCAACTTCGGAGGAGTGACTGATTGCTGGGGAAATTTCAGTTTCGCCGGGAATATCGGGTTTTGTTAATACCCGTCTTTTTCTGACTTCTACCTGAATGGTCCGGGCCCGGCCGGTACTGTCAGATTTGCGTATTTCGGAAGTCTGGCGGCGTGTCAATGTAACTTTGCTTTTGGCCTCAGTGGCGCCGTGTGTTCTTCTTAGATAATCAAGTAACTGAGCTTTATCCTGCTCTGTTAAACTGTCTTCCGCCTGCATTTTCTTGACACCGGCAGCTTTCAGTTGTTCCAGCAAAACTGCCGGCAACAAGCCCAGTTCATTAGCAAATTGTTCCACACTCATTTGAGCCATCTATAACCCTTCAACAATCAAAACTACAAAGCAGGTTCTTTAAAATAAATATCCGGTTAAGTCATTATTAACCGGTTACTTAGATCAAGTAAACCATGGTTCACGCGCTTTAATAATCAATTTATTCGCACGTTCAATATCAATACCTGTCATTTCGACCAGGTCGTCAGCAGCCAGATCCGCCAGGTCGGTTTGCGTATTAATGCCTCTCGCCGCCAATTCGCGCACGATATTGATATCCATTCCTTCGATTGAGAGCAGATCTTCAGCGACATGTTCAACTTTTTCTTCATTGGCGATGGCATCGGTTAACAGTACATTCCGAGCCCGGTTACGTATTTCATTGACAGTTTCTTCATCCAATGATTCGATTTCCAGCATTTCATTTAATGGCACGTAGGCAACTTCCTCCAGCGTAACGAAGCCTTCTTGTACCAGTATCTGCGCAATTTCTTCGTCAACATCGAGCTTCTGCATGAAAAGCTGACAAATTTGCGATGATTCCTGTTCATGCTTGGTTTTGGATTCTTCCACCGTCATGATATTAAGCTCCCAGCCCGTCAATTCGGAAGCTAGCCGCACATTTTGTCCGCCACGGCCGATGGCTTGCGCTAGATTATCATCATCTACCACAATGTCCATACTGTGTTTTTCTTCATCGACCATGATGCTGCTGATTTCTGCAGGTGCCAGCGCATTAATGATAAAAGTTGCCGGATCATCGGACCATAGCACGATATCAACGCGTTCTCCCGCCAATTCACTGATGACCGCCTGAACTCTGGAGCCGCGCATGCCGACGCATGTGCCGATGGGATCGACGCGTTGATCATTTGATTTGACAGCGATCTTGGCGCGTGATCCGGGATCGCGCGCTGCGGCTCTGATTTCCAGTAAACCTTCCTCGATTTCCGGCACTTCCAGCTCAAACAATTTCATCAGAAATTCAGGGGAAATGCGTGAGAGCTTTAATTGCGGCCCCCTGGCGGCACGATCGACTTTATAGAGATAGGCGCGGACCCGATCACCTACGCGCAGATTTTCTTTCGGTATCATCTGATCACGCGGCAGCTCCGCTTCAATTTTTCCGGATTCGATAATGGCATTGCCACGTTCCATCCGTTTGATTGTACCGGTAATCAAATAATCTTCTCTCTCAAGAAAATCATTTAATGTTTGCTCACGTTCCGCATCGCGGATTTTCTGAAAAATCACCTGTTTTGCCGCTTGTGCTCCAATACGGCCGAACTCAATGGGTTCCAATGGCTTTTCAAGATAATCGCCAATCTGGATACCGGCATGGGTGGCGGCGGCATCACTTAAGGAGATCTGGCGCGCAGGATCTTCCATGGCACCGTCTTCCACTACCAGCCAGCGGCGGAAAGCTTGATGATCTCCTGTAATCCTGTCAATAGAAACCCGCGCTTCAATATCTTCTTGAAACCGTTTCTTGGTAGCGGATGCCAGCGCAAGCTCCAATGCTGTGAAAACAATTTCTTTTTCAACAGCTTTCTCGCGCGCCAATGCATCAACCAGCAGTAAAATTTCGCGGCTCATAGTCCTCCAGCCAAATCTTTATATACCTACAATTTTGGAACCAAACGAGCTTTTCCAAGGCTACTCAATTCAAGGTCTAACAATTTTCCGTCGACTTCAAGTTTTATTATGCCATTGTTCACTTCCCGCAAAACTCCCACAAAATTCCTTTGCCCTTGTACCGGGATACGCAGCTTTAATTTGACCGTTTCTCCCTTGAAACGGTCAAAATCCGCTTCTTTCCGCAGCGGCCTGTCTAATCCGGGTGATGAAACTTCCAAACGGCCAAAATCGATATTTTCGACTGCAAACAACCGGGTGAGATGATTACTGATTGTTACACAATCATCAATCCCGATGCCACCTTCTTTGTCGACAAATATTCTTAATAATTTGTTGTGCGCTAATCGTTCCACTTCAACCAACTCATAACCCATTCCGTTCAGAGTTGATTCCAATAATTCTTCCAGTGCCATAGCCTCGCCACAAATAAAAAATGGGCTGAAAAAGCCCATCGAATTTATTGATCTGATTCTAACACAAATTTTTACCAAATATGAAACATAAACTTCGGTGAAGGGTGTATTTCAGCGATTCTCAACGCCTTTTTTCCTGTTCATTTCCGCAGCGGTTTATGATTTCCTGAGCGCAATTTTACAGGCCGTAAAATTAAGAAGTGCAAATGAGCTGATACGCCAATGATACAATTCCGCTCAATTGTTTTGAGCAAATGAAATAGCGGAGAATTTTTGCATGTCAACCATTGAATCAGTTTTAAACGAAACCCGTGTTTTCCCGCCTTCTGAAGAATTCGCCGGTCAAGCAAACCTGTCCAATATCCAAGCATATCAGGCATTATGTGCCGAAGCTGAGCAGGATTATCAGAATTTCTGGGCAAAGCAGGCAAAAGAGCAGATTCTTTGGCATAAGCCTTTTACACAAATACTGGATGATCAGACGCCGCCATTCTACCGATGGTTCAGTGATGGCGAGTTGAATGTTTCATATAACTGCCTTGACCGGCACTTGGCAACACAGCCCGATAAGATCGCCATTATTTTCGAATCCGATGACGGCGAAGTCATGCAATCAACCTACCGTGATCTCCATCGGCGCGTTTGTCAGCTTGCCAATGCATTGAAATCACACAATATCAAAAAAGGCGATCGCGTCATCATTTATATGCCTATGCGTATTGAAGCAGTTGTTGCCATGCAGGCTTGCGCGCGTATCGGTGCAATTCACTCGGTAGTGTTCGGGGGCTTTTCCGCCAAAAGCTTGCATGAGCGTATTCATGATGCCGGTGCCGTAGCTGTCATCACAGCCGATGAGCAAGTGCGCGGCGGCAAACGCAATCCGCTCAAGGCAACCGTTGATGAAGCCATGAGTATGGACGATACGGCATCGGTAAAGCTGGTTGTGGTTTATCAACGAACCGGCGTGGAAATTCCATTTGATCCAGCGCGCGATCGCTGGTGGCATGAAATTACGCAGAATGCCGGCACGCAATGCGAACCCGAATGGGTTAATGCGGAACATCCTTTGTTCACGCTCTATACTTCCGGGTCTACGGGGAAACCGAAGGGCGTTCAGCATTCCAGCGCGGGTTATTTGCTCGGAACCAAAGTGAGCATGCAATGGGTCTTTGACTACAAACCCTCGGATGTATTCTGGTGCACTGCGGATGTCGGTTGGATTACCGGTCACAGTTATGTTACCTACGGTCCGCTTGCCATGGGTGCCACCCAGGTGATTTTTGAAGGAACTCCCACTTACCCCAATGCCGGGCGCTTCTGGGAGATTATCCAGAAACATAAGGTTACTACTTTCTACACCGCGCCGACCGCAATTCGTTCATTGATTAAACTGGGCGCGGATTTGCCGGCGCAATATGATCTTTCGTCATTACGCTTGCTGGGTTCGGTAGGGGAGCCGATTAATCCGGAAGCGTGGGTATGGTTTTATGAGAAAGTTGGGAAATCACGTTGTCCCATTGTTGATACCTGGTGGCAAACCGAAACAGGTTGCCATATGATTGCACCGGCGCCGGGTGCGATTGCACTCAAGCCTGGTTCATGCACTTTCCCCTTGCCGGGAATTTTTGCGGCGATTGTCGATGAAGCCGGCCATGATGTGGAAAAAGGCAAGGGTGGTTTTCTGGTAATCAAAAAACCTTTTCCGTCGCAAATCCGCACACTATGGGGTGATCCGGAGCGCTTCAGGAGAGTGTATTTTCCCGCAGATATGGGGCATGGAAAATATTACCTGGCGGGTGATTCCGCATATCGTGATTTAGACGGTTATTTTTGGATCATGGGGCGAATCGATGATGTACTGAATGTTTCCGGGCATCGTTTGGGAACGATGGAAATCGAATCGGCTCTGGTTGCCCACCCCCTGGTCGCGGAAGCGGCTGTGGTTGGCAAGCCCCATGAAATCAAAGGTGAAGTGGTGATTGCTTTTGTGGTGTTAAAAGGCTCGTATCCGCATGGAGAAGAGGCCGCTCAAATTACTCAGTCGTTGCGCGAATGGGTGGCGAAAGAAATCGGCCCGATTGCCAGGCCCGACGAAATCCGCTTCGGAGAAAATTTGCCCAAGACCCGTTCGGGTAAGATTATGCGCCGGTTATTGCGCACACTCGCTAAAGGCGAAGAAATAACACAGGATATTTCCACGCTGGAAAATCCGGCTATCCTTGAGCAATTGAAATATCCATCGAAATAATATCCGATATCACCACTCAAACAGAAGGTTTGTGAAAAAACCGGAGCGATATGTCATTACCACTCATTATTGATTTTGAACACGGCATCAGTGCCATTGATGCACAATTTCACCGTCCCAAGCGGGCTGCGATCCATCTGCTCGTCGAAAAAGGCGTAGCCGCACTCGTGGATACCGGCACATCCTTTTCCATTCCCGGCGTCGTCGCATCGCTTCAGCACAAGAATATTGCCATAGAAGATGTTGCTTATATCATATTGACGCATATTCATCTGGACCATGCCGGGGGTGCAAGCGAATGCATGCGTATTTTTCCGAATGCCAGACTGGTCGTGCATCCGCGCGGTGCGAGCCATATGGCTAATCCGGCACGGCTGGTCGCCGGTGCAATAGGTGTTTACGGGGAAGCCGAATTTAAGCGCGTGTATGGCGATATTCACCCAATAGACGCCAACCGGATTATTGAAGCGCACGATGAGAGCCGTATTGATCTCAATGGCCGCTCATTGCTGTTTCTCGATACCCCCGGTCATGCCCGCCATCATAATTGCATCTTTGATGAACGCAGCCAGTCTTTTTTTACGGGTGATACTTTTGGGGTTTCCTACCGGGAATTCGATGTCAATGGTCTGGAATTCGTCTTCCCGACCACGTCACCGGTGCAGTTCGATCCTGCCGCCGCGCATGCCTCGGTGGATCGCATCATGAGTTATCAACCGCGCTATGCTTATCTGACGCATTACAGTCAGATCGGTAACCTGGCGCATCATGCGGAATCCATGCATGAATTGATTGATGCGCACGTGGCAATCGCTCAGCGCGCCAAGGATAAAGGCGCGGAGCGCCAAGCGATTATTTCCGAGGCGCTGGGAACATTGCTGTCGCATAGGTTGTCGAACCACGGCTGCCAATTGCCGCAAACGGAGATCGCCGCATTGCTGCGTTCGGATATTACGCTTAATGCCCAAGGCCTGATTCACTGGCTTGATCAGCCCGCTGAGCGCTTTAAACAGTTATGATTCTGTGAGTTTATAGATTTGGCCATTAAATAGTTCGAACTTTTGGTGATTTTGCATGCCATAAA
>CAZDYN010000123.1:0-6839 GCA_964509635.1 uncultured Nitrosomonas sp.
TCCTTACCACTACCCGATTCACCACTAATATAAACAGAAGCCTGACTGCGGGAAAGCTTGTCTATGGTTGCACGTAACTGACGCATGGGTTGGGATTCACCCAACAGTACGCGCTGATTCGATTGGGTTTGTGATGCCAGTTCAGTTTGTATAGGCGGCAAGCTTAGGGCTGATTTAACCAAATCCCGCAACTGTTTTAATGAAACCGGTTTGGATAAATAATCAAAAGCCCCGGCTTTAAGGGCAGCCACGGCATTTTCCGCAGTACCATGCGCGGTAATGACCGCAACCGGCAGGTCAGCGTACTGCTGAGCAATATATTTTACTAAATCCAATCCTTCCCCGTCGGGTAAGCGCATGTCGGTAAGACATAGCTGAAATTGTTGTGATTGCAATAATCGTTGAGCGTCACTGACACACTGCGCGCTGGAAACCTCCATTCCCATCCGGGCCAGTGTCAGTTCGAGCAATTCAATAATATCAGGCTCATCATCCACAATCAGTATATTGGGTGAGGCCGTTTTACGGTGTGAGTTGGCACTGTAGCTCTTATTATCTATAGACATGGTTAACTACTCTTGCAGATTATCCTGAAATGTCCGCATCCGGAATTCTCGATATAGCTCAGCGACGCATGATTGGTTTCGCACAATTCGCGCGCGATGTATAGACCCAGGCCCGTGCCGCCGGTTGCTGTGGTAAAGAAAGGCTCAAAAATCTTTTTTACTTGCTGCAAACCAATACCCGGGCCATCATCGATGATATCCAAATACACGTTGTTCTCATTTACTTCCGCAGACAGTTCAATACGAACACTACCGGTTTGCTGGCGACAGTGCCGCGCCGCATTGCGGCATAAATTCCAGAGTATCTGGTGCAAATGATCACGATCAAACCGGATCAAATGGTTTCCCGGACTATTCAGCATGAACATATCCGTATTGATTTTTTCAGTTTGACAAAAATCTTCCAGAAACTTCTGAACAAATTCACGCACATCAACAATGTCCGGATTTGCGATATTACGCCGGTTCAGTTGCAGGACATCCTGCACTATTTTGTTTAATCGCTGAGTATTATCACAAATGATGCGCACCAGACGCGGGTTCGTATCATTTTCAAGCTGCTCTTCTTCCAGTAGTTCGGCTGCATGATTAATAGCGGAAAGCGGATTACGGATTTCATGCGCGATATTGGCTGTCAAGCGCCCCAGCGCTGCAAGTTTGAGTTGTTGTAACTGCGCTTGAATACGCCCCATATCTTCAAGAAAAATGACAACACCATTTCGGTAATCCGCCTGAATAGGAAGAAAACGGGTTCGCACCAATGCATTACTATGCGCCAATCGCAGCAGATCAAAATTGATCGTGCTATCCCCTTGCCAGCTTGCCAGTCTGCCGGCGATTTCAGGGACGGAATCAGATAATCTGAGTAACCCGGTTTTACCTGTGTGCGAATTCAGGTTAAGCAGTTTCTCAGCGTAAGTATTGCGCTGCCGGATATTTCCGTGTTTATCAACAACCAGCACGCCTTCCTGTAAATCCTGTATAACCAGCTGATTGACTTGCGCCATGTTTGCCAAGTCAATGCCGCGCTCTTTTGCCAGTTGCTCACTGGCTAATGTATGCTTAGCCAGGCGGTACGCCAACCAAGCAACCGCAAAATAAGCCATGCTCATTAAGCTCGCTTGCGAGAATTGGGCGGAATAGGAATCAATCGCGAACAAGGAATAGGTCTCTTGCAGCAATAAACCGATTGTTGCAAGGGCCGCAAAAAATAATGCCATCCGGCCACGGCTGATGAGTCCCGCTCCCGCCAGAGAAACCAGTAACAAAACACCCAGTCCGCTTTGTAAGCCGCCACTGGCATAGAGCATAATCGAGAAAAAAACAATATCACTGACAACTTGGATGGTTAACTGCCAATTAAAGCCGGGCATGCGCAATTTAACCAGCAGCATGGACAGGCTGCTGCAAAGAATATGACCTAAGCCTGCATACAGAAATAGCGCGTAATGATAGGCGCCGAAATAAGTAAACTCGAATTGCCATGCAAAAACAAGCAGGCCACAACCAATGATCAGCCGGTAGATATTGAAATAATAAAGCGATTGCCAGTATTGGTTCTCATAATCAATTCCAGCGGCTACGGAATTAAACGGCCAGAATATTGAGTGTTTTGTTTGTGACGAATAAGTAGGCACAGCGATCAAGTCAGGATGAAGAGTTTAAATACAAACGGCAATGCTCATGGGAGCAAAAAAATTTATTGCGATTACTGACAGCGTCACTTTTGGGCAGGTAAATACCGCACTGGGCACAACTCACCATATCCTCAACGGAATCCGGAAGTGATTCACGTTCTTTTTGCCTGGGTTGACGGCTTTTCATGATCCAGTAAATCAGTATCGCTATCAGTATGTAAAAGATTAATTTTCCCATATTAATTCTGATGACTAATGGAATGGCATGAGTACGATCTGTTTTTAACGCAATTCTTTTGGGTGCTAAAAACCAAAGAAATCACATATCAGTTTGGATTTATATTTGCCATAACCTCAGAAATTAAGGATAGCAATTTTTTACCCGGACAAATGATAGATTAAGCTTGGTTTTGGTATCTATCAATGAGAAATAAAAAGCAACCTGACCGGATTGGAACAATTTCAATAAGATATCTGATAGAACTCAGATTTTGAATTGCAAAAACTTATTGTATTGCGAATAAGACTCTATATCTTTGAAAAAGATCTCTCAACGCAACAGAAAAGGAAAGCCAACTGATTCAAATCATTTAATGATTACGTGTAACCGCAAAACTCGCTAATTGCAAAAGGCATGTCTTGTATTCGGATTCTGGCAATGAAGCTATTGCAGCCGTTGCGATTGCGATCTCAGCCTCGGCACATTGTTTCGCATAATCTAACGCGGCTGTTTGCCGGATTACATCCATAACAGGCTGAAAACCATCTTCTCCGCCATCTTCAATTGCCTTACGGATAATACCTGCCTGCGCGGGCGTTCCTACGCGCATCGCATAAATTAGCGGCAATGTGGGCTTTCCTTCGGCCAGATCATCGCCTAAGTTTTTGCCGGTATCCTGATTATTACCGGAGTAATCGAGCATATCGTCGATCAGTTGAAATGCCGTGCCCAGGTGCATGCCATAAATTGACATTGCGTCTTCTTCTTCCGGTGTGGCATTTCCGAGAATTGCACCCAACCGGCTGGCTGCTTCAAATAATTTAGCTGTTTTAAACCGAATGACTTGCAGATAGTTCTCTTCCGTCACCTGCGGATCACGGCAATTCAGTAACTGTAAAACTTCGCCTTCGGCAATCGTATTGGTCGCATCGGCCAGCACTTGCATCACACGCATATTGTCAACCTCCACCATCATCTGGAACGCTCTGGAGTAAAGAAAATCCCCTACCAGGACACTGGCTGCATTACCAAACAAGGCATTGGCCGTTTCTCGATTGCGCCGCAACTCCGACTCATCCACCACGTCATCATGGAGCAAGGTTGCGGTATGAATAAATTCAACAACAGCTGCCAGATTATAATGAAATTTGCCTGAATAGCCCAGAGCGTCCGCTGACAAAATCACCAGTGCGGGACGCAGCCGCTTACCTCCGCTATTGATAATATATTCACTGACTTGGCGAATCAGCAGCACATGAGAATGTAGTTTTTCCCGGATGACATCGTCGACGATGCCCATGTCTTGAGCAATAAAGCTTCTAATATATTCGATTGACACAATATTACCTTGTAGAAAACGCTATGTTAGGAATGACAACACCCAAGTGTCAAGCATAAAGATAAATCACGCGCAATTTTCCTCCACAATCAAGGGTTATTTATGTATAATCCGCGGTTCAGAAAAGGAAGCATGGAGTAAACATATGTATGCGGTCATAAAAACCGGCGGTAAGCAATATCGAATTGAAGTAGGTGAAAAACTGAAAGTGGAGCAGCTGCAGGCGGAGAGCGGCAGCGAGCTTGTTATCGATCAAGTATTGATGGTTGCGGATGGTGATAAAATCTCGATGGGAACACCGCTCGTCAACGGCGCGAAAGTGAGCGCAACAGTATTAGGTCAAGGCCGTCATGACAAGATTCGCATCTTCAAGATGCGCCGTCGCAAGCACTACCAGAAGCATCAAGGTCACCGGCAGAATTACACTGAAATACAGATTACCGGTATTTCAGCTTAAGGAGTTATAAATGGCACATAAGAAAGCAGGCGGAAGTTCCAGAAATGGACGCGATTCACATTCAAAACGGCTCGGAGTAAAGCGCTATGGCGGTGAATTGATCTCAGCCGGATCGATTATTGTCAGACAGCGTGGCACACAGTTTCATCCCGGAGAAAACGTAGGCATCGGTAAAGATCATACTTTATTCGCCAAAGTGACGGGGAAAGTGAATTTCAGCATCAAGGGCGCACTAAAACGCAGAGTAGCCAGTGTAATACCCGCATAAAAGCGAAAACCGCTTATTTTAAAAGCCCTGTCCAAAACGATGGGGCTTTTTTGTTTACAGGATTATAATCGTAGCAGAAAGTCATAATCAGGATTTATGAAGTTTATTGATGAAGCGATTATTCAGGTACTAGCCGGCAAAGGCGGTGATGGTGTCGCAAGTTTCCGGCGGGAAAAATATATCCCCCGGGGCGGTCCTGACGGTGGCGATGGTGGCCGTGGCGGCAGCATATTTGCCATAGCGGACCGCAATATCAACACATTGGTTGACTACCGTTTTGCGCGCATCCACCGGGCCAAGAACGGCCAGAATGGTCAAGGCTCCGATCGTTACGGAAAAAGCGCTGATGATATTGTATTGCGCATGCCGGTTGGCACGCTGATCAAGGACATCAACACCGGTGAAACCGTTGCCGATCTGGTTCATGATCAGCAAAAGGTCCTTTTAGCCCAGGGCGGAGCCGGCGGCATAGGCAATCTGCATTTCAAATCCAGCACTAATCGCGCGCCGCGCCAATTCACCTACGGTGAGCCAGGACAGGAATTTGAACTGAAACTGGAACTCAAGGTTCTCGCCGATGTGGGTTTACTGGGTATGCCGAATGCCGGAAAATCCACGCTCATACGCGCAGTATCAGCCGCACGCCCCAAAGTAGCCGATTATCCGTTCACGACCTTACAGCCCAATCTGGGCATGGTGCGGGTCGACCAGAACCGCAGTTTCGTCATGGCGGATATTCCCGGCTTAATTGAAGGCGCTGCCGAAGGCGTGGGACTGGGACATCGCTTCTTAAAGCATTTAACGCGCACCCGGTTACTGCTGCATGTAATCGACATGATGCCACTGAACGAAGAGATTGATCTGATTCATGAAACCCATGCACTTGCTGAAGAATTGAAGAAATATGACGAGTCCCTTTATCAAAAACCGCGCTGGCTGGTGCTAAACAAAACCGACATGATGCCGGAGGAAAAACGTGACGAGCTATGCCGTCAATTTGTCGACAAACTGGGATGGCAAGACAAATACTTCATTATTTCCGCTTTGACAGGCGAAGGTTGTCAACGCTTGACCTATGCCATCATGGATTATCTGGAACAACATTTACCGCCGCAACCTGATGAGCCAGACCCAGAGAACGAGCAACCGGATCCATGTTAAAACAAGCACGCCGCATCGTCATCAAAGTAGGCAGCAGCCTGGTGACCAACCAAGGCAAGGGGCTCGATCACACCGCATTGGCCTGCTGGGCGGCACAAATCGCCACGCTCAAGCAAACAGGTAAAGAGATTATTCTGGTCTCGTCAGGCGCAATCGCCGAAGGCATGCAGCGCTTAAACTGGGAAAGCCGTCCCACCGCGGTGTATGAATTGCAAGCCGCTGCCGCTGTTGGCCAGATGGGGCTGGCGCAAGCCTATGCATCGAGTTTTTCTCAATACAATCTGCAAACCGCCCAGGTTCTTTTGACGCATGAAGATTTATCCAACCGGAAACGGTATCTCAACGCACGCTCAACCCTGACAACCTTATTGAAACTCGACATTATCCCCATCATCAACGAGAACGATACGGTGGCAACCGATGAGATCCGTTTTGGCGATAATGACACCCTGGCGGCGCTGGTAACCAACCTGGTTGAGGCCGATATGCTGGTGATCCTGACCGATCAGGCCGGCCTGTATACCAGTGATCCGCGCAAGAATCCGGAGGCCGAACTATTAAATGAAGTCAACGCCGGCGATCCCGCGCTGGAAAAAATGGCCGGCGGTGTGGGCAGCGCCATCAGCCGCGGCGGCATGCAGACCAAAGTAATTGCCGCAAAACGCGCGGCACGCAGCGGTGCGAGCACCATCGTTGCTTCCGGCCATGAAGACAATGTGCTCGTGCGCCTCGGTCAGGATGAAGCAATCGGTACCCTTTTCCTTGCCAAAATACCCGTACTGGCGGCACGCAAGCAATGGCTTGCCGATTATTTACAGGTGCGCGGGTATGTCACGCTGGATCAAGGTGCTGTGAAAGCGCTCTGCGCTGACGGCAAAAGTCTGCTGCCCATCGGGGTGACCGGTGTCAACGGCGAATTTGAGCGTGGAGAAGCCGTCTCCTGCCTGGATGAAGAAGGCAGGGAAATCGCACGCGGCCTGATCAATTACAGCGCGGTGGAAACACAAAAAATCCTGAAACAAACCAGCAGTGAAATTGAAACGATACTGGGGTATGTGGATGAGCCGGAGCTAATTCATAGAAATAATCTGGTGTTGCTTTAACCGCGCCTGAAGTGATTCACTGAGTTTTGTATGTATTAGGGCCTGTTAACACTATATGATATAATATGGTGATGGAAATCACTGAAAA
>CAZDYN010000124.1:0-6730 GCA_964509635.1 uncultured Nitrosomonas sp.
CAAATCTGCAAGTAAGTATCCATGGTATGGAGTTTGATATTGAATTTGAGGATAATCACGCACATTTGAAAACGGGCCTGCTGGGTAAATTTAATGCATCCAACCTGCTCGCGGTCGTGGCAGCCATGCTGGCCAGCGGGATCCGCTTACCGGATGCGGTCCGTTCACTTCAGAGCGTGCAGCCTATTCCGGGACGGATGGAAAAATACGAAGGAATTGATCAGCCTATCATCATTGTAGATTACGCGCATACTCCCGATGCGCTGGAGAAAGTGTTGTGCACGCTGCGAGGGCTTTTGCGCGCGGCCGGCCAGAAGCAACCGGCAACGGAACACAATGCGCGGTTGTTCTGTGTCGTGGGCTGCGGCGGCGACCGCGACAAAGGCAAGCGCGCGATGATCGGTGAGGTTGCCACCCGTCTGGCGGATGAGGTCATTTTTACCAGCGATAATCCGCGCACGGAAGATCCTTTGAGCATTATCAGGGATATTGCAACGGGTGCGGGCACAGACAATTACCAGATAGAGATCGACCGGGCGCTCGCAATTTATCAGGCAATCGCCAATGCGCAAGCCGGAGATATGGTGCTGATTGCGGGGAAAGGTCATGAAAAATTCCAGGAAATAAAGGGCCGGAAAATTCCATTCAGCGATGCCGAAGTGGTGCAGCAAGTATTGCAGGATCTGGCTGCGAAAGTGCGGGTGCAGCCATGATGACGGTACAGGAAGCGGCGCGAATATTGCACGCCGGATGGAGCGGGCCGGATGTGCTATTTACCGGGGTGAGCACGGATAGCCGCACGCTCAGGCAGGGCGACCTGTTTGTTGCTTTAAGCGGTGAACGGTTTGACGGCGGCGAATTTGTCGGCAGTGCCAAGGAGAAAGGCGCGGCAGCCGTGCTGATTCAGCATGCAGCGGCCGCCGCTGCGCTATCCGCCGGTATTCCGCTGATTCGCGTCGAAGATACGCGCCTGGGGCTGGGGCAACTGGCGCAGTACTGGAGAAGCCGGTTCGCGATACCGCTGACCGGTGTTACCGGCAGTAACGGTAAGACCACGGTCAAGGAAATGATCGCGTCGATATTACGTCAGGCAGTGGCAAACGGTACTGTGGAAAACGGCACGCAAGCGGATCCGGTTCTGGCAACCGAAGGAAATCTGAATAACGATATCGGCGTGCCCCAAATGTTATTGCGCTTGCGACAGCAGCATCGCTACGCGGTAATTGAAATGGGCATGAATCATATCGGCGAGATCGCCTATTTGACCCGATTGGCAAAGCCCGGCGTGGCGCTGATTACCAATGCGGGTGCCGCGCATATTGAAGGATTGGGTTCCGTTGAAGCGGTGGCGCGCGCCAAGGCTGAAATTTTCAGCGGATTGGATCAGCATGGAACGGCCGTGATCAATGCGGATGACCGTTATGCGCCGTTATGGCGCGAATATGCCGGGACACGCGCCATTATCGATTTTGGCTTGCGCGAGAAAGCCCTGATAAGCGCCGAGTATCAGGCCGAGCGGCTGATCAACCGGATCCGGCTGAAATTACCGGATGGCAATGTAGAGCTGAAGCTACAGGCACCGGGTGTGCATAATGTCTATAACGCATTGGCCGCCGCTGCTGCCGCTGCGGCACTGGGTATCGCAAAGGAAAGAATTGCCGCCGGGCTCGAGGGTTTCCGGGGTGTGCAGGGGCGTTTGCAGAAAAAGCCTGGCTTGCATCATGCGCTGCTCATCGATGACACGTATAACGCCAATCCGGAATCGGTACGGGCGGCCTTGGCGGTATTGGCCGCCACTGCGGGCAAAAAAATACTGGTGCTGGGAGATATGGGTGAGCTGGGTGCATCCGCCATTGATTTACATCGTACAATCGGCCGTGATGCGCGCCAGGCAGGACTGGACCGGTTATTGACTTTAGGCGAGCTGAGCGCGTATGCAGCCGAAGCATTCGGAAAGGGCGCGCGGCATTTCAATACCATCGATGAATTGCTGGAGGTGACGGAAAGCCTGCTGGCGGACGATGTCACGCTGCTGGTGAAAGGGTCGCGCTTTATGCGCATGGAACGGGTGGTGCGGCAACTGGAGCAGACGCAGGAGTCACCATGTTGCTGACGTTTTTTCAATGGCTGGCTCAGGATGTCCGCGCATTCAATGTGTTCGGCTATATTACCTTGCGCACGATGCTGGCTACGCTGACGGCTTTGGTGATTTCTTTCATTATCGGTCCGATGATGATACGCAAGCTGACCGCCTATAAAATCGGGCAAGCGGTGCGCGATGACGGTCCGCAATCGCATCTTGTCAAAGTGGGTACGCCGACAATGGGCGGCGCCTTGATATTGATGGCTATTTTATTGACGACCCTGCTGTGGGCTGATTTGAGCAACCGCTATATCTGGGTGGCGTTGCTGACGACGCTGGGATTCGGCGTGATCGGCTGGGTCGATGACTACCGCAAAGTGGTGTACCGCAATCCGAAAGGACTTTCAGCCCGGGTTAAATTCTTTTGGCAATCGCTGATTGCAACCATTGTTGCCTTATACCTGACTGCGACGGCCGAGATACCGGCGCAAACCGACATGATCGTGCCTTTCTTCAAGGAAGTGGCGATTCCACTGGGCGCAACAGGCTTTGTGATATTGACTTATTTTGTCATTGTCGGCACCAGCAATGCGGTGAATCTGACCGATGGACTGGATGGTCTGGCCATCATGCCGACTGTCATGATCAGCAGCGCACTGGCGGTTTTTGCCTATGTGGCCGGGCATGTGGTATTTGCCAAGTATCTGGGAATTCCCTATATCCCCAATGCCGGTGAATTGTCTGTATTTTGTGGCGCGATGGCGGGAGCCGGGCTTGCTTTTCTGTGGTTTAACGCCTATCCCGCCGAAGTGTTCATGGGAGATGTCGGCGCATTGGCGCTGGGGGCCGCGTTGGGCGTTGTCACCGTAATCGTGCGCCAGGAGATTGTACTGATCATCATGGGTGGCGTTTTTGTGGTGGAAGCGCTTTCGGTCATGTTGCAGGTGGCTTCATTCAAATTGCTGGGCAAGCGTGTTTTTCGCATGGCGCCGCTGCATCATCATTTCGAATTAAAAGGCTGGAAAGAAAATCAGGTGGTGGTCAGATTCTGGATTATTACCATCATCCTGGTATTGATTGGATTATCGACATTGAAACTACGATGAATTTGCAGGATAAAACAGTATTGGTGCTGGGCATGGGCGAGACCGGCTTGTCCATGGTGAAATGGCTATGCCG
The DNA here is from genome assembly GCA_964509635.1 of uncultured Nitrosomonas sp. GTDB lineage: Bacteria > Pseudomonadota > Gammaproteobacteria > Burkholderiales > Nitrosomonadaceae > Nitrosomonas. Next base: position 3,263 of record CAZDYN010000124.1, read on the forward strand.
TCAGGGCGCGAAGGTGCGTGCCGCCGATAGCCGCCTGGAGCCGCCGAACTGGCAGGAAATCATAAAAGCGTTTCCCGCCGTGCAGGTTTACAAAGGCCAATTTGAAGCCGGAATTTTTGACGGCATAGACATGATCGCAATCAGTCCCGGTGTGCCGCTGGCCGACCCATCCGTGCAGCAAGCCGTTCAGCGCGGGATACCGGTGGTTGGTGACATGGTGCTCTTTAACTGGGCACTGCAGCGCAGCAAGCTGCCTAAACCTAAAATAATTGCGATCACCGGATCGAATGGCAAGACAACCGTAACCGCAATGGCCGGCGCCATGCTGAAGAAAGCGGGCTGGAATGTGGCAGTGGCGGGGAATATCGGTCCGGCCGTTCTGAATGCCCTGATGCAAAGAATCGACGAGGATGATTGGCCGCAAGCCTGGGTTCTGGAAACATCCAGCTTTCAATTGGAAGCAACCCATAACCTGAATGCCGATGTGGCAACGGTACTGAATCTGAGTGAAGATCATTTGGATCGTTATCCCGGCATGCAGGATTATGCCGCAGCAAAAGCCAAAGTGTTCCGGCATGAGAAGGATGGTGAAGGCATACAAATTTTAAACCGCAATGACCCCGGTGTCTGTGCGATGGCCCTATCCGGCAGAAAACAAATTACTTTTGGCGTGGATGAGCCGCCTACTCAAGCGGATTTCGGTATCATGCGCGATGAAGATCATCTGTGGTTAATGGAAGGCGATGCGCGCTTAATGAAAACCTCCGAATTGGTGGTCAGCGGCTTGCATAATGCCGCCAATGCACTGGCGGCATTGGCTTTGTGCCGCGCCTTGGAAGTGCCGGTTGAGCCGCTGCTGCGCGCTTTGCGGGAATTTCGCGGTTTGCCGCACCGCATGGAGAAAGTGGCGGCATTCAACGGCGTCACTTTCTACGATGATTCGAAAAGCACTAATGTCGGCGCAACTGTGGCTGCGTTGAGCGGTATGCAACAGAATGTCATATTGATCGCCGGTGGTGATGGCAAGGGCCAGGATTTTTCCTACCTGAAGCAGCCGGTTGCCAATAACGCCCGGGCGGTGGTGCTGATTGGCCGTGATGCGCCGATTATCGCTGCGGAACTTAAGGGTTGTGATGTGCCTGTGCATTTTGCGGTCACCATGGAAGAGGCCATGCAAAAAAGCTTTTTGCTGGCGCAGGCGGGTGACGTGGTATTGCTGTCCCCGGCATGCGCCAGCTTCGATATGTTCAGGAATTATATACACCGCGCGGAAGTGTTTGTCGCGGCGGTCAAGGATATCGAGAACAAATTTTTCAGTTTCGGACAGAAAAAACACTAACCGATGATTTATCAAGCCAGCAATCAGAAACAGAGAGTCATGAGCGATTTTGATCAGGCGCTGGTGTGGTCGGTTCTGCTATTGCTGAGTATCGGGCTGGTTATGATCTATTCCGCTTCGATCGCGATTGCCGAGGCGCAGTTTGGCGCCGAGCGTGCCGGTTATTATTTGTTGCGTCATAGCGCATATCTGGGCGTCGGATTGCTATTGGGATTGATTGCTTTTCAAGTGCCCATGCAGGTATGGCAGAAATACGTCACTTACTTGCTCATGATCAGTCTGTCATTGCTGGCGCTGGTTCTGGTGCCGGGCATCGGTCATGAGGTCAATGGCAGTCAACGCTGGATTTCACTGCATGTGGTGAATATCCAGCCATCCGAATACATGAAATTTTGCATGGTGTTGTATGCCGCTGACTATGTCAACCGCAAAGCCGCCGATCTGAATTCGTTCCTGAAAGGGTTTCTGCCCATAACGGTTGTGCTGTCCGTCGTGGGATTATTACTGCTATTGGAGCCGGATTTCGGGGCCTTTTTTGTGGTAACCGCCTTGGCCATGTCGATCCTGTTTCTGGGCGGCGTCAGCTTAAAAATATTTATCGGATTGATCGGTATTCTGGCGCTGGGCTTGTATGAGTTGATTTTGAGCTCGGAGTACCGCTTGAACCGGGTAATTGCCTTTATGGATCCGTGGGCCGATCCATACGGCAAAGGCTATCAGCTTAGCCATGCGCTCATTGCATTCGGGCGCGGCGAGTGGCTGGGTGTCGGTCTGGGGGGCAGTGTTGAGAAACTGTTCTACCTGCCCGAGGCGCATACCGACTTCCTGCTTTCGGTACTGGCCGAGGAGCTTGGTTTTATCGGCGTGCTAACCGTGATAGTTCTGTTTATCTGGCTGATTATGCGCGCTTTTGTCATCGGGCGGCTGGCGGCGAAATTGGGCAATCCTTTTTCCGCGCTGGTGGCACAGGGGATCGGTATCTGGATCGGCGTGCAGACACTGATCAACATGGGAGTCAATATGGGGGTGCTGCCGACCAAGGGATTGACCTTGCCCCTGCTCAGTTTCGGCGGCAGCAGCATTACCGCGAATTGCATTGCGCTGGCGGTTTTGCTGCGCATTGACTGGGAGAATCGGCAGCGCTTGCGGGGGCTTACGGTATGACAGTGCAAGCTTGCATCAATCAGGGAGCGGGAATCGCATGAGCACGCGCACTATTCTGATTATGGCGGGCGGTACCGGAGGACATGTATTTCCAGGACTGGCCGTGGCCGATTATCTCCGGCAAGCCGGCTGGCGCGTGGTTTGGCTGGGAACCGAAGCCGGCATGGAATTGAAGCTGGTGCCGCAGCGCGGCTATGAAACCGAAGTGATCCGCTTTTCCGGGCTGCGCGGCAAGCATCCGGTTGCGTGGTTGCTGTTGCCGCTGCGTTTGATCAAGGCGTTCTGGCAGAGCAGCCGCATCATTCAACGCGTAAAACCGGATGTGGTTCTGGGGATGGGCGGCTATCCGGCATTCCCCGGCGGCATGATGGCATCATTGTTGAATAAGCCATTGGTCATTCATGAGCAGAACTCAGTGCCAGGTTTAACCAATAAAATTCTGGCGCAACTGGCGGATAGAATTTTTCTCGGCTTCCCGGATGCCATTCTGGCGCATAAAGAGAAAACAACATGTTCGGGTAATCCGGTGCGTGCGGAGATTGTCCAAATGGCCGTGCCGCAGGAGCGCTTTGGGGGACGCCAGGGAAAATTGAATCTGCTGGTCGTGGGCGGTAGCCTGGGCGCGCAGATTTTGAATAGCGTCGTGCCGCAGGCGCTTAAATTGATGCCTGCGAATCTTCGCCCGATGGTTGTGCATCAAACAGGCGCCGCGCATCTGGAAACGGTTAAGACGATTTATGAGGAATTGCAACTGGATGGGGAAGTGATCGCATTTATCGACGATATGGCCAGGCGCTATGCGGTGTGCGACTTGGTGGTATGCCGTGCCGGCGCGCTGACGGTTGCGGAGTTAAGCGCAGCTGGTGTGGCCAGCATACTGGTGCCGTATCCGCATGCGGTTGACGACCATCAAACCGGGAATGCACGCTTTCTTTCCAGTCACGGAGCTGCCGTGCTATTGCCGC
>CAZDYN010000125.1:0-6728 GCA_964509635.1 uncultured Nitrosomonas sp.
TATATTCGTCAAAGGCGCGCCGGAACGGATTCTTGCCATGTGCGCCCGGCAAAGCGCGGGAGGACGCACGGAACAATTGAATACGGACTATTGGTTGAAAAAAGCCGACAGTATCGCCGCGCTCGGTCAGCGCGTGCTGGCCTTCGCTGTTAAACCTGTGAAACCGGGGCATGCGATTCTCGAGCACGCCGATGTTGAAAATGAACTCACCTTGCTCGGCATGACCGGGATGATTGATCCGCCACGCGCGGAAGCAATCGCAGCCGTGGCCGAATGTCATACCGCCGGGATCCGCGTCAAGATGATTACCGGGGATCACGCCAAAACCGCAGCAGCGATAGGCAAGCAAATCGGTCTGCAAAACCCCGTAGCGGTATTGACTGGCGCAGACCTTGATAAAATGGATGACACCGCGCTGAAAGCAGCCGTGCTGGATTGCGATATCTTCGCCCGCACCAGTCCGGAGCATAAGCTGCGCCTTGTCATGGCGCTTCAGTCCCACAACATGACCGTCGCCATGACCGGTGACGGCGTCAACGATGCACCTGCATTGAAACGCGCCGATGCAGGCATCGCGATGGGCAAGAAAGGTAGCGAAGCCGCCAAGGAAGCAGCGGAACTGGTGCTGGCGGACGATAATTTCGCTTCCATCGTCAGTGCCGTGCGCGAAGGTCGCACTGTGTACGACAATATCAAAAAGGTCATCAGTTGGACCCTGCCCACCAATGCCGGGGAAGCGATGACCATTATTGTGGCATTGCTGTTCGGCATGACGTTACCCATCACACCGATTCAGATTTTATGGATTAATCTGATCACCGCCGTCACATTAGGAATCGCGCTCGCCTTCGAACCGACCGAGGAAAACACCATGCGCCGCCCGCCGCGCGCGCGAGGAGAACCGCTGCTTAACGGCGAACTGGTATGGCATATTGTACTGGTGTCTATTTTGTTCCTCTGCGGTGTCTATGGCATATACACTTACGCCATCGATCGCGGCTACAGTATGGAACTGGCCCGCACACTTGCGGTGAACACGCTGGTAGTGCTGGAAATTTTCCATTTATTTTTCATCCGTAATATCTACGGCACATCGCTTACCTGGCAAGCGGTACGTGGCACCAAAGTAGTATGGACGATGATTATCGCCATTACCGCTGCGCAGTTAGCGATTACCTACCTGCCGCCGCTGCAGGCGATATTCTCCACGGAAGCAGTACCGTTTCCGGACGGTCTGCTGGTCATCGGTACCGGTGTCGCGTTGTTTGCCATCATCGAAACCGAGAAACAGATTCGTCTGCGCCTGAAGAGCCTAAAATCATGAGATACTTATTGCCTGGTTTCGATTTTTTTTTGTGCATCAGCTTGTCATGATGGCGTCAACATTTTTGTTCAATAGAAAATCTGACTTAATTCTAAAGTTTCGAAATGGCTTAACGTAAATGAGCCGGATGTAGAGACTGCATCCAGGTTTCAAAGTTTGTTTAAAATTTATTCCGGGAGAATGCAATGAAGAAAAATACAATAATATCCATGATATGCGCCGCATCACTGTCCGCCTTGGCGTCTCAATCCGTTATGGCTGAAAGCGTGGCTGTTGATGGCAATGCCGTTTATATACTTGATAACAGTGTGGCCGGTTCTCAAATCGTCGTCAGAAATCTTACTAATGGTGCTATCAACTCATGTCTGGCGGATGCCGGCTTGAATCTGCTCGGCTTAACCGCCGATACAACGGCAACGGACATTGTGATCAGAAATAATATTGCTGTCATTACAACTTACAACAGCACCACTCTGGTAACGGATGTTCAATTTGTCAACGTCACCAGCTGCGCAACACCCATAATAGCGGTCGACGAATGCATTACCACTCTCGATAATGGCTTATTGACCATACCTTGTGTCCAATATAACGGTGAAATATTCACTGCGGTGCTTGAACAACGCGGCAGTTCGATGAATTGGGAATTGAAATCTTCACCGATTCTAAACGATACTTTTGCCGGTCATTAATTAACAGTAAATTAAGTACCATACCCCGTCGTCCGGCGGGGTATTTTTTTGCTGCATCTTATTGTTTCTTCTGCTTGGTATGATGAATTTCCGTTTCTTCGATGATCTGCGCGTCTTCGATGATAACCGTTTGATCCGCTTCAGTCTGCCGGTTTAAATCACTCGATTGCTTCATCGCGCCTGCAAATTTCCTGCGCAACCACCAGAAGCGTATGCCAATCACCACCACGGCTACGGCAAGCAAAGCCAGAAAAGCGGCAAAAAAGAAAACACCCACCATGGCCATGAGCGCAACAACCGGAATGAGTATTGCATACGTAATCCAGCGGTTAACGGGAGAAACCGGTGCACGCTGAAATTCTCCCGACTCATTTTGATGATATTCGGAAACCCTGCTGATAATAATCTTTTTCTCTTCATCGTTCATTGCATCAACTCCTCTATCTCGGCTATGGTTTTGGGTGCCGCCAGCGTTAAAAGTTCATGCCCTGCCGGAGTCACGATCACATCGTCCTCGATGCGAATGCCGGTATTCCAGAAATGCTCCGGAACATTATCCGCCGGACGGATATAGCACCCCGGCTCCACGGTCAGCACCATACCGGGCTGCAGTAGACGCCAGTCGCCTTTCTGTTTGTATTCACCGGCATCATGCACGTCCATTCCGAGCCAGTGCCCGGTTCGATGCATATAAAAACGTTTATAGTCTTCCGATTCCAGCACGGCATCCGCGCTGCCTTGACACAATCCCAGATCGACAAAGCCTTGTGCCAGCACACGCAATGCAGCCTGATGCGGATCATTCCAGGTGTTCCCCGGGATTACCTGAGCAATGGCCGCGGCTTGCGCAGCCAGCACCAATTGATAAATATCCTTCTGTACCGCGGTAAATTTGCCGTTCACCGGAAAAGTGCGCGTAATATCGGAAGCATAGCCATCGAGTTCACACCCGGCATCAATCAGCAACAAATCGCCCGATTTCAGCTCGGCATTATTCTCGACATAATGCAGCACGCACGCATTGGCGCCACCCGCGACAATCGAGGTATAAGCCGGCGCCTGCGCGCCGTGGCGGTAAAAGGTATGAAGCAATTCAGCCTCAATTTCATATTCACGCATTCCCGGCCGCGTAGTCTGCATCGCGCGCTGATGCGCTTGGGTTGAAATGTCCGCTGCGCGCTGCATTATCTGCAATTCATCCGTGCCTTTGATCAGGCGCATTTCGTCCAGTAATACACGGCTGTCATGAATTTCCCCTGGTGCAGACATACCGCTGCGCGTTTGTTCCCGTACCCGGTTTAACCAGCGGACAATATGCTGATCCCAAGCTTGGTCCAGTCCTAATGCAGTATAAACAGCCGGTTGATCCGCCAATAACCGGGGGAGCAATTCATCCAGTTTGGCAATTGGATAAGCTTCGTCAAATCCAAAAATCTCCTTGGCCGCTTCCGGACCATAGCGATAGCCGTCCCAGATTTCACGTTCCTTGTCTTTTTCGCGGCAAAACAGAATGTGCTTACCCGGTGTTTCTCCATTCGCGGCAACGATTACCAGCACAGCCCCGGGTTCCCGAAACCCGGTCAGATAATAAAAATAGCTGTCAAAACGGTAAGGGTAATGCGCATCACGATTACGTACTTGTTCCGGAGCTGTCGGGATAATTGCGACACCGGACGGCATCTTGCTTGCCAGAACCCCGCGGCGCGCGATGAAATGTTGAAATTGTGTCATAAATTAATAAGTTACGTTTCAAGATGAATCCCATCACCGGTCATTGTGGCGGGTATTTGAGCTGTTTGTCCAGTAATTCAAGCCGTTCCGGCGTCCCCACATCGACCCATCGTCCGGAAAAGTATTCGCCGCTTACTTTTCCTTCCTGCATGGCCTGGCGCAGCAGCGGTGCCAGTTTTACCGCCAAACCGGGTTTTATGGCGTTAAAAAGCTGCGCCCGGTAAATACCGATGCCGCTGAAAGTCAGCTTATGCGGTCCGGTCAGCGCTACTTGATTTGCCTGCAATGCAAAATCGCCTCCGGCATGATGCGGCGGATTATCAACCAGCACAAGATGTGCAAGCCGCTGATTCGAATCCGGTTGCATCGCGTTCAATGCCGGTAATAGCGATGCATAATCCATTTCACAGTAGATATCCGCATTGACGACCAGGAACGGCAATTCATCCGATTCACTCGTTAATAATGGCAAGGCATTGGCAATTCCACCGGCTGTTTCCAGAACCACCTGTTCGGGTGAATACCGGATACTAACACCATAGCGTTCGCCAGAACCCAAAGTATTTTCAATCATTTCACCAAGATACGCATGATTGATGACAATATCGCCAAAGCCCGCGCGCGCCAGATTCCTCAATTGATATTCGACCAACGCATATCCGCCTGCTTTTAACAAAGGCTTTGGTACAGCATCCGTGAGCGGACGCATGCGCTCTCCGCGCCCTGCCGCGAGAATCATCGCCTTATAGAGAATATGCTCAGAAAGTGTAGCCAACTTTCGGCTCTGGTTCAGCAGGATGCAATTCATCCAGCAAATTCAGTAACAGATGAAGCTCCCGGTAACGCTTGCAGGCTTTGCGCAAATACTCCATTACTTGCGGCATATCGTTCAGATAAGCAGCCTTGCCGTCACGGTAATTCAGGCGGGCAAAAATCCCCAGCACTTTGAGATGGCGTTGCACGCCCATCCACTCAAAATCCCGGTAAAAATTTGAAAAATCGGCGTTGACAGGCAATCCGGCCTGGCGGGCCTTCTCCCAATAGCGGATGGTCCAATCCAGAATATGCTCTTCGTCCCAGCGGATATACGCGTCTTTGAATAAAGAGACCAGATCATAGGTAACCGGCCCGTATACGGCATCCTGGAAATCGATAATACCCGGATTGGGGGATGCCACCATCAGATTGCGCGAATGATAATCGCGATGCACCAATACTTTGGGTTGCGCCAGATTATTTTGCAGAATCCGGGTAAAAACAGCGCGCAAAACGGCTTGCTGCTTTGCCGATAAATCCGCCTGCAAATGTTTCGCGATATACCAATCAGGAAACAGGTTTAATTCCCTTGACAGCAATGCTTCATCATAAGCCGGCAAACTTTCCGCCTGCTGAGATGATTGCATTCTGACAAGCGCGTCCGTCGCTTCGCCATACAGATCATTGGCACTATCCGGCTGATTATTCAACGCCTCCAGAAATGTCGTATTGCCCAGATCGGACAGCAATAAAAAACCCAGATCCTGATTCTGCGCGAGAATTGCGGGCACATGCACACCGGTGGCTGCGAGAATTTCCGCTACCCGTAAAAAAGGCGTGCAATCCTCCTGTTGCGGCGGCGCATCCATGACGATAAGCGTGCGGTCGTCAAAGAAGACACGGAAATAGCGCCGGAAACTGGCGTCCGCTGACGCCGGCTGCAAGGTAAATAGCTCCGCAGGAAATTGATCCTTCACCCAGTTTTCAAGTAATTGTATGCGTTCCATTCATGTATCCGGAAATTGACCGTTATTTAAACATTGAATCGTTAAGGGTATTCATCTATTCATTGATTGAAAATAGCATGGCAAAATAGTTATCGATCCTTGAAACTGGAACCCTTCTCAATAACAGTGGATAATCCGGTCTTGTAAGTATATCGTTTAGAATTTTATCACGTAGCCATCCTAATCAGCTGATCAAGTGGTGAGTCAATCAACAAGGAGAACAACAATGCTTAATAAAAATGTAATCGACGAAATCAATGCTAAAGTCAGCGAAGTTCTACAAAACAGCCCGGCCAAAGACATCGAGAAAAATATCCGGGTGCTGTTATCCGGCGCTTTTTCACGGCTGGACTTAGTTACACGCGATGAATTTGATGTGCAACAGGAAGTTCTGCAACGTACCCGTGAGAAATTAATACTTCTTGAAGCCAAGGTTGCGGAACTGGAAGCGCGTTTGAATCAATCTTCACATGAATCTGCTGGAAAAAACGAAATATCCGGTCAAATGTAATCAAAAAAGAATCGATGAGATAAATAAATTCTCATTCACCCCCTGTTATCATCGGGTTAACTCCAGTCGATACCAACAGCATCCGGGACTACCATCACACAAATGTCACTCGCCGTTCTCTATAGCCGGGGGCTTTCAGGTATCCAGGCACCGTTGGTGACGGTGGAAACCCACATCGCCAACGGCTTACCCAGTTTCACTATCGTCGGGCTCCCCGATACCGAAGTCAAGGAAAGCAAAGACCGGGTCCGTGCGGCACTGCAGAATGCGCAATTCAAAATTCCCGCGCAACGCATTACCATCAATCTAGCGCCTGCCGATCTGCCCAAGGAAAGCGGGCGTTTTGATTTACCGATCGCATTAGGCATTCTGGCGGCAACCGGGCAAATCCCAAAAGATAAACTGGATCACTATGAATGGGCGGGAGAGCTCGCACTGACCGGAGAATTGCGGCCGATACACGGCGCGTTGGCAATGACTTACAACGCATCCCAATCCGGCCGCAGCTTTGTTCTGCCGCAGCAAAACGCGGCGGAAGCGGCGCTGGTCAAAAAAGCCACGATTTATGCCGCCCAGTCGTTATTGCAAATATGCGCCCATCTGAGCGGGCGAAAACCCTTGCCCATCTATCAGAATTCAATCGAAAGTGAGACTGAAGCCCATGACTCCATTTATCCGGATTTCGATGAAGTCAAAGGACAGATTCA
>CAZDYN010000126.1:0-4397 GCA_964509635.1 uncultured Nitrosomonas sp.
TTTCTTATTAATCAAAAGGCAAGTGAGGGCACGTGCCAATTTATGAAATATTCGGATTAAGAATAGCCAGTACCCAATTTGCACCCTCATCAATCAAATCAACAGGAACTGACGGCGGAATGTGTTTTTCAGCGGAAGCAAGCTTTATCGTAGGCGGAACACTTTTGGTCATCGGCGCAGCAACCATCCGTAAAACGATCTATTCCAAAGATCTCGCCATCGCACTGATTCCGCTTATTTTTGCAATCCAGCAGATGATCGAAGGATTTTTATGGATTTCTTTAACCCATAATGACACATCACAAGCACAATTCTGGCTGAGTAATATTTATGGCATTTTTATCGGAATTATCTGGCCAATGTTCGCGCCTTTCGCTGTCTATTGCGCGGAAACCGGCAACACGCGCAGAAAAATCATTGCATCAATCGGCACGGCAGGTCTTGCCCTTGCGCTATACACCATAATCGGCCTCGCCGACCAGCCGATCGCCGCGGAAATTGTCAATCACAGTATCAATTACAAGCACAATGTTGACGGTCATCAATTCGTTATCATTTTGTATTTATTAGCCACTTGTGTACCGTTTATCTTTTCCAGTTATAAGCATTTGTACATTGCAGGTATCATCATAACGATCGGTTTTTTCGTTGCTTATTTCACTTATTTGGAAACTTTCGCCTCCGTTTGGTGCTTCTTCTCAGCCATCGCCAGTGCGTTGATTTATTTTCACTTTGTGCATCGCGTGAAAAAACCGCTGATTCCCGTACCCTAATAATAGATTTTCGTTACTGATCTGAAAATTATCCATGAGAGAACAATTGCTTCATCGTAAGCTCTGTCAGTAAAATCCGGTTTTACCCTTCACTTCCTCAATCGCTATGCGCCATATTCAAATTTACTGTAAAACCATATTGCTGGCCGGCTTGTTTCTTGCATCACCTATTACGCAGGCTAATTCTGTCGCCTGCTTTACTACCAATATGGGACAATTCTGCATGGAATTGTTTGAAACCCAAACGCCCGTTACGGCAGCCAATTTCCTCAAATATATTGACAATGGCACCTACACAAAAGGAATCTTTCACCGCAGCATTCGTGATTTCGTCATCCAGGGCGGTGGTTTCAAGCTCGTCGATGGTGCCGATGGAACATCCCTTGCTGCCGTCAGCACACTCGCTCCGATCACCAATGAATTCAAGATTTCCAATACACGCGGCACGGTTGCCATGGCGAAACTTCCTGACAACCCCAACAGCGCAACCAGCCAGTGGTTTATCAATCTGGCTGATAATTCCTCGAATCTGGATAACCAGAACGGCGGTTTTACCGTATTCGGGCGCGTTATTCTCGGTGGGATGAACGTCATTGATGCGATTGAAAGCCTTCCCGTTACCAACCTCAATCTTAGTGGCAGCTCAACCCCAGTACCCTTGATCGATTTTGATAACTCACAAGTCCGAGTGAGTAACCTCGTGCGAATCGACCATGTTGATGTAACCGATGTAACGGGTATATTCGATGAAGGCGTTTTAAGTTTTGCTGTTGATATTGGGACAGGGGCAGCATTGGAGGTCCATTTACAGTTGGTCGAAGACAGCCCATCCCTGGTCTTCGAGCTTGACCCAGCCAGCATTGTGTCACTGCAAACCAATCCGGCCAATATCGCCACTTTCTCAAGCCAGACGGGACAATTACACATTCCGTCCATCATGATCGGAGCTAATACGATCGCCAGCAATGTCTCGATGCAATTGACCGATCCACAATCATTTCAATTCACTTTAGTCAGCTATGAATAAAGGAATCAACCATCAATACCCATAGCTATTCGAGTCAATAAAGAACAATATAATCAATTCAATAGATTGCATTCATGAAAAAACCCGTCAGCCGGATTCTAATTATCAACGATGAAAAATTGATTCTGAATGAATTCATCAAAGGATTGAATACTGCTGCCAGATCCATGGAGAATCCGCTTGGCATCGTCTTTTCCGGCGTGACCACAGCACAAGAAGCGCTGCAATCGATTGAGCAAGATGGCGACATACAGGGATTGGTCGTCGACGACAGGCTCTACACGCTGAAAAATCAGGGAAAACACGCGCGCAATCTGCAAATGACCGCGCTGGAACTGGTACAGAAAATCACTCATTTCCGCCCGGAACTGAATATCTATATCCTGATCGCGCAGGAACAGGAAGATGAAGTGGTGGACGCGCTTTTTTCCGAAACCGTGGATGGTTATTTTTACCGGGAAGAGCGCGATTACCGCGGTATGTATCGCATTCTCAACGCGCAGCTTCAGGAAAAAGCACGCACACCATTCTATGATCAGCTCAAGAATTATGTGCTGATGGCGAAGGATGCGTGGCATACACCGGGACATTCTTCCGGCGATTCTTTGCGCGACAGTCCTTGGGTAAGCGATTTCTATGAATTCATTGGCGAGCACATATTCCGTGCCGATTTATCGGTATCCGTGCCGATGCTCGATTCCTTGATGGAACCCACCGGAGTAATAGCGGAAGCGCAAAAAATTGCCGCCAAGGCATTTGGCGCGCGCCGCACATTCTTTGCCACCAACGGCACATCCACTGCCAACAAAGTGATTTTCCAAACTTTGTTAGCTCCCGGCAATAAACTGCTGCTGGACCGCAACTGCCATAAATCGGTCCATCATGGCGTCGTGTTATCCGGAGCTCATCCCATTTATCTGGATTCTTCCGTTAATAAAAAATTTAATATTTACGGACCGGTACCCAAACAAACCCTGTTTAAGGCCATTGAAGAGCACGATGACGCGCAAGCGCTCATATTGACCAATTGCACTTACGATGGTTTACGCTACGATTTGCCGCCTATTATCCAAGCAGCGCATGCAAAAGGCATCAAAGTGATTATTGATGAAGCTTGGTACGGTTTTGCCCGCTTCCATCCGGCTTTCCGTCCCACCGCGCTGGAAGCGGGCGCGGACTACGCCACCCAAAGCACGCACAAAGTCTTGTCCGCCTTCTCACAATCCAGCATGATTCATGTCAACGATCCCGGTTTCAACGAACACCTGTTTCGCGAGAATTTCAACATGCATACCTCCACCAGCCCGCAATACAGCATGATTGCAAGTCTCGACGTGGCGCGTAAGCAAATTGTGCTGGAAGGTTATAAACTACTTTCCCGCACACTGGAACTGGCAAAGGAATTACGCGCACAAATCAACTCTACCGGCGCATTTCAGGTGCTGGAACTGGCCGATCTGCTGCCGGATGAAATCAAACACGATAATATTCAGCTCGATCCGACCAAAGTAACAGTGGATATCTCCCGCTGCGGTTTTACCGTGGAAGAATTAATCCGGGAATTATTTGAGCGCTTTAACATTCAGGTGGAAAAATCCACTTTCAATACGCTCACTCTGCTACTCACCATTGGCACTACCCGCAGCAAAGTATCGCGCCTGTACGATGCGTTGATGCGGATTGCCCGTGAAAATCGCGCCCCGCAAAGACTCTACCAGACAGCAGAAATTCCTCACTTTACTGAACTGAAATATCTTCCGCGCGATGCTTTCTATTGCGGCGGTGAACTGATGCCGCTGCTGGACGAACAAGACAAAGTCAATTCAAATTTGAATGGCAGAGTATGTGCCGACCAGATCACACCCTACCCGCCAGGTATCCCCGTGCTGGTTCCCGGACAATTGATCACCCAGGGAATCACACAATATCTGGCCAGCATATTACGTTCGCAAAAACATATTGAAACACATGGTATTGTTTATGATGGCTATCTGCCTTGCTTGAGATTACTCACCATTGCTGAAGAAAAAAATCTAAAGAAACTGGATAATCATTCCTGAAAATACTATCACAGATAATAAATACAAAAAGTTTTTGAAAACTGTTCCAAACATTTAGTTTCCGTCATTTTAACAGGCCATTGAAAAACCATCTACGTTACCGCTACGGTGTTAAAGACAAACACAAAAGCTCATTTGTCACGTATAAGCGCGTCTTTTCGCCTGTTCCCTCCTTGTATCGCCTCGACTTGAAAACGTTTTTCAACGACCTCCCAAACAGCATAAAGCCAGCAAACCGGCATTCACACTTATTACCCGCACACTGTAATAAATCTTACACTAAAAAAAACTAGTATTTTTTACATAACTTTACTACAATATAAATTCTATCAATAGAACATTAACTTAATGTTACGGTAATACCATATTGATTGCTTGACTTAAATAAGCATGCGGCAATCATGTCAGAAGATATGATGAATTCAATGAGTCTGAATCACGCTTGACTACCATTCAAATTGTTCCATCTGCACTTCTCAGACAACTAACTCCACACGCAAATTGCCAGTCCTACCGGTAATCAGTATTTGATCATTC
>CAZDYN010000126.1:4407-6719 GCA_964509635.1 uncultured Nitrosomonas sp.
TTTTTTAATCAGCAAGCAAATAATCGCTATTATTTTACGCAACTAAAAATACTGCCGGAAACCATCTCAAGCTCAAAACTTCAGATCTTAAAAAGAACCAATTTTCTATTGTTATTTCAGCGTTCTAAAATTTTCCGGCAAGCTATAGTAGACAAAATCTATATATAGATGATGCTTCTTCTGGAAGGAATCCTCTGATTATTCCTGACAGAAAAAGAAAACAGTGTTCGGGAACAGTAATCATAGTGATGAAAAATTTAGCGGAAGTAATTTCTTTATCAACAAGAATGAAAATTGTTATCATTCGCAGAATTAATGTACCATCAGTCCAAAAATGCTTTCCTAATAAAGCAACCCACCGCCCTCGAACAAATTCCCTTTAAACACACAAAGGAAACTTTTAATATGCAAATTAAGAATTCTCCCTCATCCCTCATCAGCAATAGCTTTTCTATTGCGGTCAAGCAAATATGCATCACATTGACCCTATTATTTACATCAAGCATGATATTGTTTCCTTTGGGAACGGCACATGCTGCCGGCGATGTTAAATGGCATCCGGGGCATTACTATTTGGTAACTTATGGTAAAGACAATCCCAATTTTATGGAAAAAATATATGAGGAAGTTGCACAAACCCCGGCACTGCGAGGCTTGGTAATTCGTTATGATTGGTCCGAACTTGAATCAGCTGAAGGGGTATATAATTTCTCTGCCATTGACGCCAGGCTCGCAGAACTTGCCGCACAAAAAAAGCGATTAATCATTCTGTTGCGAATCAGAGAATCCGATCCTGATGCGGTTCTTGTGCCAAACTACCTGAAGGATAGTAAATATGAGGGGGGCATTTTCGCTTTTGGCAAGTCAGGCAGTACCACCATAAAAGGATATAACGTCAGACTCTGGAATGACTTGGTGCACGATCGTTTGGTTACACTGATCCGGGCGCTGGGGAAACGGTATAACTCTCACGCATATTTTGAAGGTATCGGACTAACCGAATCTGCCATGGGGCAACCTCTAGAGCCGGTAAGCAGCACTGAAATTGATCGCTACTACTTCAATTTACTTAGTATAAACAATAAATTAAGAAACAATTTCCCCAACACCATGACATTCCAATACTTAAACTATCCACGCTGGATTCTCGAATCATTCACCAACAAATTCAAGGAAACAGGAACCGCATTAGGCTGCCCGGATATTTTCATCGAGGAACCGGGGCTATGGTATCCCAAAAAACCGAAAGGTCTTTATAATTACTACCCTGAGCTTTCCGGAGTTATTCCACTGACGGTTCAAGTAGAGGATCAGAATTTTGAGAATACCCGGTTTGATGGAACTGGATATCAACCCACCGTTCCTGAACTTCTGAAATTCGGACGAGACACACTAAAGGTCAATTATATTTTCTGGAAGCGTGTGCCGGAATACTATTCGCAAGTACTGGAGCTTCTGAATTGGAGCGCTCAAACAAGTGATCCTGCCGGTGGATTGAATGCAAACTGCCCCAGTGTATTTGCTTCCTGCATCGACTAAAATAGTCCATAATTAATCGGCTATGGGGGTAGGAGAATATTTTTGCTTTCTACGGAATATTCTTCACCCTTAAGCAAATCGCAAGGCATATAAAAATTATTGCGTACGATGTAGACTATTACGCCCATAGGCTCTTGAGTATGCTGCGGCAGCAAGCGTGATATTAGATTTTAATTTCACAATGCCATGCCTACAATTACTTCTTCCCTTGAATTCTGGCAGTAACAATTTTGTTTCAATTTTAAAACTCGCTGGTTATTCTATATAGCCGGAATGAATGAACAAAAAACCTTTCCGCGAATAAAAAGTAAAGATTCTTGGCGGTCGCTATATCAGTTAGTTGTAATCAAAAATTAAAATTGAAAATTGGTCTGAAATTTAGAATCATAAAATATAATATTCATTTCCTCATTACATCTTGGCATATGCATCGCATATTTATTTTAGTATTTACCATAAGCTTATTATCGGTTCCGTGGAAGACTGTAGATGCACGTGACAGCATACCGCCCCCCATAACCAATTCGGTCAAATGGCACCCTGGTCATTACTATGCACTTATGGGTTATGTCAAAAACAATCCCAAACAAATGGCGCAGGTGTATAAGGAACTCGAAAAAACACCCGCAATACGCGGACTACAAATCCGCTATGAATGGTCAGAATTAGAACCTGTTGAGGGTGTGTATAACTTCGCCGCCATCGATCAGCATCTTGCCGAGCTTGCTAAAAGAAAGACGCGGCTTATCATTATGTTGCAATTAAAATCAATT
>CAZDYN010000127.1:0-6713 GCA_964509635.1 uncultured Nitrosomonas sp.
TGTCAACCAGTAAATAAAAAATAAAAACAAGGTTCTATGCAAAGTGCATAGAACCTTATGCGTTCATTCGGTGCAATATTGATTAAGTCTTTCACGAGTTTGGTCTGCGCTAGATTCGTGATTCTGTACCTGACCCCATTTTGTTTTTGAAATACTTATCTTAAAACGTCAACAGACCCTAGTATTGCTCGCTACAAATATATTACGGTAGCGACCCAACAATTTCGCATCCAAGAACAGGGTAACCCTTTCTCGCGGCTGCTTGCACCTTGCCGTAGGCAGGCTCCAAACCAAGGTCGGCGCCAGATGATGGTGTCAAGATAAATTGTCTGAGTGCCATACAGCCTTCTTGATGACGAGAGATAGGAAGATTGAAAATCATATGTGTGCGGGTGAAAACAGGAAAATTCATTGCATTGGTTGGATGAGTGGGAGCACCATTATAGGCGCGTCGAAAGTTCGCAAACGCCTTTTCCCAATATACTTTGGATGTTGTTTGATCATGTACAAAACCACTGTAATATTTTGCCATATCATCGTTCAATTCGGCAACATGTCGATCAATGCCAAACCCGTCATATTCTTCACAAGTTTTTTTTGAAAAACTTTTGGCGGTTCTGAGTGCTTCGAATTTGGCAATAATGCTAGGGGTTTCTGCAAAAAACCGGGATTCTTCCATCGGTAGCAGAAGAGGACGCTTTATATATGCATCTATTGCCGCAAAGTAGCGCGCTTCACAGAAATCTTGACCAGAAACAGAAAGTTTGTTAGCGATCGTTGTCGCTCGTTTCAATTCGACTCGGAATGCGTTAATATTCTCGCCCATCAAGATCGGATTAGAAGGTAAAGGATGTGGTGTTCGAAAAACATCATTTTTTTGTTTTTCTTGCCACAAATAAGTGCGTATCAGCAGTATTGCTGCGCGATACTGATCCCGCAGCGACATGCCAGAAAAGTCCTTCTCCGCCAATATCTTGATTGGTGCCATAGCATTTGAAAAATTACCGCGCGCTTCGAATAGTTCTTCAGCTTCGGTAATCTTCTTGCCAAGATCGCTCGGTTGTGGCTTCAAACTTCCTGTTGTGGGAAGCGCTGGAATATTCTTACTGCAATTTTTTGTATCTTCTGCACATTTGTGAGCAAGTTCGCTTAATTGATTGAGGTAGTTATTCAATATCGATTGGTCTTTTATTGCTGCATCTTTATTGATATCGCCAAACGCTTCGGGATTGATCAATGCCAACACAATATCATTGCGCGCTAAGAGCGCGATATCTCGCGCATTTGCAAGCAACTCCAGCGTGTCACGCGCAATTGAATTATCAAACCTCTCATCGCTGTCATAGCCTTCTACCGTATCATAATCGGTCGTGATGATCTCAATCGGCCAAGGACTGCCTGTTTCACGATCTACCATTTTGGGGAATTCTCGTGCATAATTATCAAGCAAATTAAGATTCGGCAGTTCGTTGTGATCGCCTTTACGAATTATATTGATATTGAAATCGGAAGCGGTGCTCAATGATGCAAGCATTTGATGGAAATTGATCGAACCGGAATAATAACTGCTAACCTTAGCTGATAGCGTCGCATCCATTTGACGTTTATACTCTTCGCTCTTCGCACTAAATCGGACAATTGCGGTAAATTTTCCACCTGTACGACGACTGATAACCACCAAGTCTCCGCATGCTCGCCTAAACTTTTTATGATCAGCCAATTTTCCTTTGGCAAATTCAGTTAGTTTTTTCTTACTCAATGTCTCAGTCTGATTGATCACTGTGACATCGACAATCAAATAGCTACTCAAAGAATTATTGGCACTGCTTTCAAAGAAATGTGCCGAAGCCGAGCCACTGTAAATACCGATGCCGAACGATGCATTTGCATCGATATTCAACTCTTTTCTCAACTCGGATACAGTTGCCGCTTGTCGGAAATCATAAGTAGTAGATTGACCTGATGTATTCATGGAGTCTCCCAATACCGTTATCATCTCTTCACTTCGATCGACGCAATCGCCACGAATCTCCGAACTGATACTATCATAGCCAGATCCAATTAAAGTCGATGTTGAATTGGGATCAAACTTGAAGAGCGTGGATTCTGTCATTTTGCTAAAACTCGTCGCATCTGGTAGCAGGATCGCGTACTCCTTGGGATTGGTAATTTGAGCGCTAGTATTGATCAAATAGAGTGACAAGCTGATTAATAATATGAATGACAACAATTTCCGTGTCTTGAACTTCATTTCATTCCCTTGTTTCAAATTTAACATTCGGCGGATTCAACTTTGAATAAATAATACAGTATTAGGATCAGACACGATTGGTCTTTTACACTCGGATCATAAAATTAACCTCATCCAGCGCGGTTGACTCTCGAATCCGCCTGGATTGAATGGAGAGATCCATAGTGTTCAATAGATTATTTCAACATTTTCCAGCTTGAAATGCGTGTTTAACGACTGCAACAAATCGTCGTGCAGATACACCTGCCAGTCATCCCCCAATTCCAGTTCCCCGCTGGCCAGTTCGTTGTGATAAACAATGGCGACCGGGCAGGCCGGTTGATTATTGCTGCCGGACAAGCCGGCTCTCTGGGTCTGATTGGAGAACGGCGCGAGCAATGTTTTGAGGCTGGAAACCTGACCGAGGGTGGCGGGATCGCAGTGAATTCTGATTTGCCTGGCGAAGCGTGAGCGGATTCCGGCGAAATCATAGAGCTGTTCGGCGGTGATTCGCAGTTCGTCACCTTCTTCGCCGTTGTAGTTGCGGTTGCTGATTTTGGCTTCCGCGATCAGAAGCTGATCTTCTTTTAACCAGGTGCGGTTGGCGTCGAACAATTCGCTGAAAACGACGATTTCAACGCGTGCCTTGCCATCATCCAGGTTGATGACGCCCATCCGGCCACGGCGCGTCATTTGCACCCGGATCGAGTGGATGATTCCGGCGAGCAGTTGCGGTTCGCGGCTTGGATTCAGCCGGTCGAGCCGGGTGCGGATGAATCGTTTCAGCTCCGCTGCGTAAGTATCAAAGGGGTGTCCGCTGAAATAATAGCCCAGGCTGATTTTTTCCTGACGCAGCTTTTCCCGCTCGGACCATGATTCCGCATCAATCAGTTGCGGGCGCGAATGTGACGGATCACCCGCTTCACCGAATAAATTGGCTTGACTGACCGAACGGCTCGTTTGTTCGGCATATTCGATAGCCAGGCCGACAGAGGCCATTAAACCGGCGCGGTTGGGATTGATGGCGTCAAACGCGCCGACGCGGATCAGCGATTCCATCACGCGGCGATTGGCAATGCGCCGGTCAACGCGGTTACAGAAATCGAACAAGTCGGTAAAAAGCCCCGTCTGCTCACGCACGGCAATGATTGAACTGATCGCGGATTCCCCGGTGCCTTTGACCGCGCCAAGACCAAAGCGGATGGTTTTGTCATCGGCCGGGATAAAACGGTAGCCGGAGAGGTTGATGTCCGGCGGCAGAATTGTCAATCCGTTGGCGATGCTGTCTTCAACGAAGATATGCACTTTATCGGTATCGTCCATGTCGGCGGACAAGCACGCCGCCATGAATTCGGCCGGGTAGTGCGCTTTCAGATAGGCCGTCTGGAACGCGATGAGCGCGTAAGCGGCGGCATGGGATTTGTTGAAGCCGTAACCGGCGAATTTTTCCATCAAGCCGAACAGTTCGGTGGCCTTGTCCTCGCTCAAACCATTTTTGATCGCGCCGCTGACGAAAATATCGCGCTGTTGCGCCATTTCCTCGACTTTCTTCTTGCCCATGGCGCGGCGCAGCAAATCGGCACTGCCGAGGCTGTAGCCGCCGATGACCTGCGCGATCTGCATGACCTGCTCCTGATAGATCATGATGCCGTAAGTCGGTCCCAGAATCGGTTCCAGACGGGGATCGAGATATTCAATCTGTTTCCTGCCGTGCTTGCGGTCGATGAATTCGGGAATCAGATCCATCGGGCCGGGGCGGTACAGCGCCACCAGCGCGATAATGTCTTCAAAACAATCCGGCTTCGCTTTTTGCAATAAGTCGATCATGCCGCGCGATTCAAACTGGAAGATGCCGACCGCGTTGCCCTTGCGCATCAGCGCGTAGGTGCGGTCATCATCCAGCGGCAGCGTCTCCAGTGAAAAAGGCTGAGCAGCCGGAGATCCGGTTCTTTGAAGCGATTGACGGATATAGCCGACGGCGCGATCCAGCGTCGTCAGCGTGCGTAAACCCAGAAAGTCGAATTTGACCAGGCCGATTTTTTCAACGTCATCCTTGTCCAGTTGGCTGACGACCGAATCCGCCGTTTCGGTGCAGTAGACCGGACAGAAATCCGTGATTTCGCTGGAAGCGATGAGTACCCCTCCGGCGTGCATGCCGATATTGCGCGTGATGCCTTCGAGGCTTTCCGCCAGTTCCAGCAGATTACGCACGTCTTCTTCCGCTTCAGCGCGTTGATTCAGTTGCGGTTCGAGCTGGCGCGCTTTTTTTAATGTCATGCCAATCTCGAACGGCACCAGTTTGGCAAGCTGATCGACAAAGTTATACGGCAAGTCCAGCACCCGGCCGATATCGCGGATCACCGCCTTGGCCGCCATTGTGCCGAATGTGGCGATTTGCGAGACCTTGCCCGTGCCGTAGCGCTGCTTGACATATTCGATGACCAATTCGCGCCGGTCCTGGCAGAAATCGATGTCAAAATCGGGCATGGATACGCGCTCGGGATTCAGAAAGCGCTCGAACAGTAAATCGTAGCGTAACGGATCAAGATCGGTGATTCCCAATGAGTAGGCCACCAGTGATCCTGCTCCGGAACCGCGACCGGGACCGACCGGCACGTTGTTGTGCTTGGCCCAGTTGATAAAATCGGCCACGATCAGGAAATAACCGGCAAACCCCATCTGGATGATGGTATTCACTTCAAACTCAAGACGGGCTTGGTATTGGGGTATTTTGTCCGCGCGCGCTGCTTCATCCGGGAATAGCTGCAGCATGCGTTTCTCCAGACCGGCCTGGGCCTGGTCGCGCAAATACTGCTCAAGGCTTTCGTTGTTGGGCGTGGGAAACAAAGGGAGCCGGTTCACGCCCAATTCCAGCACCAGATTGCAGCGTTTGGCAATCTCGATGGTATTCGCCAATGCGCTTGGGATGTCGGCGAACAGTTGCGCCATCTCGGCTTGTGTCTTGAAGTATTGCTGTTCCGTGAAGCTTTTCGGGCGGCGTTTGTCATCCAGGGTATAGCCTTCGGCGATGCAGACACGCGCTTCGTGTGCGCGGTAATCCTCTGCGTTCAGGAATTGCACGGCTTGCGTGGCTACGACAGGCAGATTGGATTTTTTTGCCAGCCCGAGTGATTGCTGCACCAGCATGGCCTCATTGGCGTGGCCGTCGCGCTGGATTTCAATATAGAAACGGCCGGGAAACAGCTCAGACCATTTATTCGTCAGGATTTCGGCTTGCGGCCGGTTATTTTGTAACAGGGATAAGCCGATGTCACCCAGGCGGGCACCGGATAGGGCGATGAGCCCTTGCGTTCCCCACTCATCGGGATGTAACCATGATTCATTGATCTCGGCTCTGCCGTGAAACTGGTTTTCCCGGTAGGCGCGCGACAACAGGCGTGACAGCAGCAGGTAACCGGCGTGGGATTGGCATAGCAATAATAGCCGGAACGGTTTGCTGCGGGTGGATTCGTTGGTGATCCAGACATCGCAGCCGAGAATCGGTTTGATGCCGTTTTTATTGGCGCCCTGGTAAAATTTCACCAGCCCGAAAAGATTGGCGAGATCCGTTAACGCCAGTGCGGGCATCTGATCCGCTACTGCTTTGGCAATGACATCGGGAATACGGATCGTGCTGTCCAGAATGGAGTATTCGCTGTGCAGCCGTAAGTGAATAAAAGCAGGGTTGGTTGGCATGGTGTTACAATTCCGGTTTGCAGAAACTCTGTCATTTACACAATCGAGCGTTATTCTACATTATGTTGAAATCACCAGAACTTTTACTTCCCGCCGGCTCCCTTGACAAAATGCGCATTGCCTATGCCTTCGGCGCCGATGCGGTGTACGCCGGACAGCCGCGTTATTCGTTGCGTGCGCGTAACAATGAGTTTGCCTTGGAGCAGCTGAAAACAGGGATTGCTGAAGCGCATGCCGCGGGGAAAAAATTTTTTGTGGCCAGCAATCTTATGCCGCATAACGCCAAGGTTAAGACGTATCTGGACGATATGGCGCCGGTCATCGCAATGAAACCGGATGCGCTGATCATGGCTGACCCCGGATTGATCATGATGGTGCGCGAGAAATGGCCGGATATACCGATTCATCTGTCGGTGCAGGCGAATACGGTTAATTATATGGGCGTCAAGTTCTGGCAAAAAATAGGCCTGACACGGGTTATCCTGTCGCGCGAATTATCTCTGGATGAAGTGGCGCAGATCCGTGATTATTGTCCCGACATGGAGTTGGAAGTTTTTGTGCATGGCGCGCTGTGTATCGCTTATTCCGGGCGCTGCCTGCTGTCGGGGCCGCCACAGGTGAAATTTGCCGAGGCGATCAGACCCTGCGGCGAGCGGTGCGTGGCTTTCACGCCAACCAGGTCGCCCACGGGATGGGGTTTCATCAGGATGTGTTTGAAGCCGGGCTGGTCGGGGTCGGGCCGGATGCCGGCCAGGAACTCGTAGCACCAGATGATCAGATCGCCCAC
>CAZDYN010000128.1:0-6712 GCA_964509635.1 uncultured Nitrosomonas sp.
TACGGTCATTTCACCACACGTCAGAATATTCAGTTTAATTGGCTGAAGCTGGAAGATACGCCGGATATTCTGGCCGATCTGGCTTCGGTCGAGATGCATGCGATCCAGACCTCCGGAAATTGTGTGCGCAATATTACCTCGGATGAATTTGCCGGTGTTGCGCAGGATGAGGTGGTTGATCCGCGCCCCTACGCGGAGATTCTGCGCCAGTGGAGCACTTTTCATCCGGAGTTTGCCTATTTGCCGCGAAAATTCAAGATCGCCATCAGTGGCGGAAAAGAGGATCGCGCGGCCATTTATGCGCATGATATTGGGTTGGCGGCCACTAAAAACACGCAGGGCGAAACCGGTTTCCGCGTGCTGGTGGGCGGTGGGTTGGGGCGCACACCGATCATAGGCTGTGAAATTTGCGAATTTGTGCCGTGGCAGCATATCCTGACCTATGTCGAATCGATACTGCGGGTGTATAACCAATATGGCCGCCGTGATAACAAATACAAAGCGCGTATCAAGATACTGGTCAAGGCGCTGGGAATCGATGAATTCAGGCGGCAGGTTGAGGCGGATTGGGCGGATCTCAGGGATGGCCCCGGCACTTTGACCGTTGAGGAGGTCAATCGTGTCACTTCATTCTTTACCGATCCGGCTTATGAAACGCTCACCGGTCATGATTCGAAATTAAACGAATTCAAGGCGGATAGCCGTTCGTTTTCGAACTGGATGCTGCGTAACGTTAAGCCGCATCGTGTTCCCGGTTACGTCATTGTGGTTTTGTCATTGAAGAAGCCCGGCAATGCGCCCGGCGATGCCACGGCTGAGCAAATGGAGGCGATTGCGGATCTGGCGGATCGTTACAGTTTTGGTGAATTGCGCATCACGCATAAACAGAATCTGGTATTGGCGGATGTCCGGCAGCAGGATTTGATCCGTTTATGGCAAGAAGCGGCTGCGCATGAACTGACTTCACCCAATATCGGTTTACTGACCGATATCATCAGCTGTCCCGGCGCGGAATTTTGCACCTTGGCCAATGCACGCTCGATACCGCTGGCCAAGCAGATTGCCGGACGTTTCGAGAGTCTGGATTTTCAGCATGATATCGGCGAAATAACCCTGAATATCTCGGGTTGTGTCAATGCATGCGGGCAGCATCACATCGGTAATATCGGCATCACGGGGGTGGAAAAGAAAGATCACGACGAATGGTATCAGGTATCCATAGGCGGCGCAGAAGGTAACGACAGTTCAATCAGCAAGATCATCGGCCCATCCTTTACGTTTAATCAGGTGCCCGAGGTGATTGACCGCCTGTTGCAGGTATATTTGCGTGAACGTATGGAAGCCGAAAGCTTTATCGATACGGTGCGCCGCATTGGTCACACGCCTTTCAAAGAGCATGTCTACGCAACGGATTTTGCTGCCGAGGAGGAAGAGGCGGGCGATAAGCATGCGGTGGCGCCTGCGCAATACTCTGTTCCTTATTATTCTCCAAGATTCTAGGTTCTAATCAGAATGATTATAAAAAATAAAGTAATCGTTGCGGATGACTGGGTTGTTGTGCGCCTCAATGATCAGGAGTCAGCGGAAAATGTGAACGTTGCTGCGGGCAAGGTGATCGTTCCGCTGCAAGTATGGCTGAAGCAGCGCGATGTATTGCGGCAGCGCGCTGAAATCGGCGTGTGGCTGGCCAGTGATGAGCGGCCGGAAGTATTGAAAGATGATATCAACAGATTTTCCGTGATTGCGGTCGATTTTCCGAAATTCTCCGACGGCCGCGGTTATTCCATTGCCTATAATTTGCGCGCGCGTCTTGGATATACCGGGGAATTGCGTGCCATCGGCGATGTCTTGCGGGATCAATTATTTTATATGCAGCGTGTCGGTTTTGACGCTTTCGCACCGCGCCCGGACCGTAAAATTGAAGATGCATTAAAGGGATTGAGCGATTTCTCCGAGGTTTACCAGACTTCCTTTGATCGGAAACAGCCGCTGTTCCGGCGCGTGCAGCGTAAAGGAAATCAGGCAACGAGCACAGTCAATGAGTGAGTTGCAACAAAAAATCGAGCAGGCCGTTGCGGTGCTGGCTGAAACGGTACATGACTTTGCGCCGGTAACATTCGCAAACAGTCTGGGTGCGGAAGATATGGTGCTGACGGATATCATTGAGCGCTATCATCTCGCTGTTGATATGTTCAGTCTGGATACCGGACGTTTGCCGCAAGAAACCTATGATTTGATGCAAACCGTGCGGGAGCGCTACACGATACCGTTACGCATCTATTTTCCCAATGTAAAACAGGTTGAGGCGTATGTCGCGGAGCATGGTGTCAATGGTTTTTATGAAAGTATCGAGCTGCGCAAGGCATGCTGTCATATCCGCAAAGTGGAACCGCTACGCCGCGCGTTGCAAGGTAAACGTGCCTGGGTGACCGGAATAAGGCGCGAGCAGGCATCTACCCGGCTGAATTTGAAGGTGTCCGCTTACGATATGGACAATCGTATGCAAAAGGTCAATCCGCTGCTGGAATGGTCTAATGCGGAAGTTTGGGAATATCTGAAACATTATGAAGTGCCTTATAACAAGCTGCATGACAAGTTTTATCCCAGTATTGGCTGCACGCCCTGTACCCGCGCGGTGACGGCGGGGGAGGATATCCGTTCCGGGCGCTGGTGGTGGGAAGCGCCGGAGACCAAAGAATGCGGATTGCATAGCGGCAAGGTGGTGCCCATAAAATGATGGCGTGATGCCCCTTTCCGGTAAGCAGTCTGCCCGGAATTTGCTTAACTTTGTATATCGAGAAAAAGAACATGAGTGACCATCTCTTTACCCATCTGGATGCGCTGGAAAGTGAGGCGATTCACATTATGCGCGAAGTGGCCGCGGAATGTGCCAATCCGGTTTTGCTGTTTTCCGGCGGTAAGGATTCGATCGTTTTGTTGCGCTTGGCTGAAAAAGCGTTTCGTCCCGGGCGTTTCCCGTTTCCGTTGATGCATATCGATACCGGGCATAACTTTCCGGAGGTGATCGCGTTTCGTGATCGGCGTGTGAAAGAATTAGGTGAGCGATTGATCGTGCGCAGCATGGAGGATTCAATTAAAAAGGGCCGGGTAGTGTTACGTTCCGAAACGCAAAGCCGCAATGCTTTTCAATCGGTGACATTACTCGATGCCATCGCGGAATTCAAGTTTGATGCCTGTATCGGCGGCGCGCGCCGGGATGAGGAAAAAGCGCGTGCCAAAGAACGGATCTTTTCCTTCCGCGATGAATTCGGCCAATGGGATCCCAAAAACCAGCGTCCGGAATTATGGGATATCTACAATACCCGTACGCATCCCGGCGAAAATATCCGGGTATTTCCAATCAGCAACTGGACGGAACTGGATGTCTGGGAATATATCGCGCGCGAGAAACTGGAAGTGCCACCGATCTATTTCGCCCATACGCGCGCAGTGGTCCGGCGTGCAGCAGGCTTGTTACCCGTTTCTCACCTGGTGCAGCCGCAAGCAGGGGAAAAAATTGAGCATATTACAGTACGTTTCCGCACAGTAGGTGATATGAGTTGCACTTGCCCGGTGGAATCGAGTGCGGCCAGTGTCGATGAAATCATTGCTGAAACAGCAACGACACGAATTACCGAACGCGGCGCCACGCGCATGGACGACCAGACATCGGAAGCCTCGATGGAATTGCGCAAGAAAGAAGGTTATTTCTAGCCCGAATATTTCATAAATTTGCGTGATGATCACGCAGGATTTTGATTAATAGGGAAGTTTTGAGAAAGAGTGGTGTAGTGCTCATACACCGACTGAGCAAAATCTTTCTTATTAATCAAAAGGCAAGTGAGGGCACGTGCCAATTTATGAAATATTCGGGCTGGAATTGATGTGCGCGGGTAACTGATAAAGCATCGTACTCAGTCAGTTGAACGAGTCGGCCTTTCCTGTTTCGAACTATTTTTTTCCGTATTGTGCGGTGACACGAATTTCCAGAAGGTTTCCAAATGTCGGCGATTAAAAAAATTTCACTTGATCAAACCGGATTATTGCGTTTCATTACCGCCGGCAGTGTGGATGACGGTAAAAGCACATTGATTGGCCGCTTGCTGCATGACTCAAAATCTATTTTTGAAGATCAATTAACATCGATTGCCAATACGACGCAAAGGCGCGGTTTGCAAGGTGTCGATTTGTCCCTGCTGACTGATGGCTTGCAAGCCGAGCGTGAGCAGGGAATTACCATTGATGTGGCCTACCGGTATTTCGCCACGCCCAAGCGCAAATTCATCATTGCCGATACGCCAGGCCATGAGCAGTATACGCGCAATATGGTTACCGGCGCATCAACCGCCAATCTGGCGATTATTCTGATTGATGCGCGCAAGGGCGTGCTGACGCAATCGCGGCGCCATGCCTATCTGACCAGTCTGGTGGGGATTCCACATGTGGTTGTGGCGGTGAATAAGATGGATTTGGTGGATTATTCACAACCGGTTTTTGAGAAAATTTGTCAGGACTTTGCCGCTTTTGCCGAAAAGCTCAATCTGCGCAATGTCACCTATATTCCCATGTCGGCTCTGAATGGCGATATGGTGGTTGAACGCGGTGATCATCTCGATTGGTATCAGGGTTCCACGTTGATGGACTTGCTCGAGACGGTATCCATTGAAGATGATATCAATCGTGAAGATTTCCGTTTTCCTGTGCAATGGGTGTGCCGGCCGCAAACCAAGGAGTTGCACGATTTTCGCGGTTACATGGGGCGCATTGAATCGGGTTCCGTGAAGATTGGCGATAGCGTTACGGTACTGCCATCAGGTCTCAGTTCGCGTGTCAAAGAGATTCTTGTGTATGAAGGTTCCATTGACGAGGCCTTCGCGCCTCAATCCATCGCGCTGACCATTGAAGATCATCTAGACATTTCCCGTGGCGATATGCTGGTGAAAACGGCTGATGCTCCCCGGGTTACCAAGGCATTCGATGCGATGCTATGCTGGCTTTCCGAGCAACCGATGGATCCTGGCCGGAAGTATCTGATCAAGCAGACGACTCGCATTGCTAAGGCCATCATCAGCCGGATTGATTATCGTGTCGATGTTAATACGCTGAATCATGAAATGGCGAGTACACTGAAAATGAACGATATCGCCTATGTCGGGTTGAAAGTGCAATTGCCGCTGGTGTGCGACGACTATGCGCGTAACCGCGTAACCGGGTGTTTTATCATTATTGATGAAAGCAGTAATAACACCGTGGCGGCCGGCATGATTTTCCCTGTTGAGACATAAGCAATGGTGAGGCCGTCAGTATGTTGTTCGCGGAGTCTTTATGGTCTATCCGAAACGGGTTTAAAGGATTGCAGTAATCAAACCGGAAAAATTTCCTTAAATAGAAATGAATCTGTAAACCGGCATTGTTTGTATCACAAGGAATATGTTTGAGTTTATTGTGTATGCGAGTGGAAATGCAAAGACAGAGTGAGTCAAAATAGCGAGATGAGTTTTATACAGAATTCACATCAGAAACTAAAAGGGCTTACTGTCCTGGTGGTTGAAGATAACGAGTTAAACCAACTGGTTGCCAAGGGGTTGCTGGAATATGGTGGAGCGGCTGTCGCTATTGCGAATCATGGAAAGGAAGCGCTGAATATGCTGTGTGAGCAGTCGTTTGATTGTGTGCTGATGGATATTCAGATGCCGGTTATGGATGGTTTGGAAGCAACGCAAATGATACGCGCCAACCCGCAATGGACGAATATGCCGGTTATTGCGGTAACGGCTAATGCCGATCAGAATCACAGAGATTTGTGCCGGAATGCGGGTATGAATGATTTTCTGGCTAAGCCTATCGATCCGGATTTGCTGGTTGGCACGCTTTTGAAGTGGCTGGCGCCCAAACAGGGTATTTAGCGCTACGCGCCGGAGGTAATCCATGCCAAGCGATAGTCCCTGATTCATATCCGGATAAGGCAAATATTTGATGTGAATGAGATTAAGAGCACTGAGAGAGCACTGAGTGTCTGGCGTGCTGGCGGCATGCACAACACGGTTATATTTCTCCCGATAATTTTATTCCAGTAATCGAACAAAATGGGTTAATCAATGACTTGACACGCAGTGTTTTAAAGAAATCCGCGCAGCAACTGGATTTATGGTTGCAGCAGGGATTGGATTTAAAAACTTTTGTCAATGTTTCAATGGAAAATCTGGACCGGTTCAATTTGCCGGATATCTATGAAGCAGCTGTGCGGGATTGTAATGTGCCGATTGAAGGGGTGACGCTGGAGATTACCGAAGGTAAACTGGGTAAGGATTTTGTGCAAACTCTGGATATTCTGACGCGCATAAGATTGAAGGGTTTTGGATTGGCAATAGATGATTTTGGCACGGGTTATTCGTCTATGGAAACACTGAAGCATATGCCTTTTACCGAGCTCAAAATAGACCGGATTTTTGCGTACGGCGCGGCGGAGGATTCCGATACTCGTGCAATTCTTGAGTCGAGTATAAAATTAGGCAAAGTTTTGGGGTTGAATATCGTGGTAGAGGGCATTGAAATTCAGGTGGATTACGAATTGGCTGTTGAGCTGGGTTGTGATGAAATACAGGGTTATATCATCGTACAGCCTATGCCGGCCGATGAATTTGCCGGATGGCTGGCGAATTATGAAAAGGCAAATGATGGGCATTAACCCGAATATTTCATAAATTCGCGT